>JBILWH010000057.1:0-6811 GCA_044370015.1 Bdellovibrionota bacterium
ATATAAACTTGGCTTTCTCAATTTTGCGCTTTAACCAACTCGTTTTCCATTTCTTATGATAATACCGCCTATTTTTTTGCTCATAGTTTAAATTTCCTTCTTTTCTAAGAGCAAGCTGAGTCATTGACCCAAAGTGATGCAAAAAAGAATCCGCAACCGTTCCGCCAGTTAAACCCGCCAATTTTACCCGTCTAAAAAAGTCAGTGTCCTCGTACGTTCCGAAGAAAAAATTCTCATCAAATGTCCCTACAGCTTCGAAGACTTTATTTTGCACGGCAAAACAAACAGCATTAAAAAAATCAACACGAGGATTGTTGGAAAGAGCGTTTCTCAAACGAGCTGACAACTCATCTAAATCATAATCAACCACACCCTGCCTCATCGCTGGACAAACAATATCAAAACTCCACTTTTCTCCAGATTCCAGCAGGCGAGAAAAAAACCACTTTGGCAGAAGAACATCATTATTTAAAAAAATTTTCCACCTTGTCTTGGAAGAGGCAGCCAAGCCCATGTTCCATGCTTTGGCACATCCCAAGTTAGTAGCGTTCGACAAAACTTTTACACGAGGCATTTGGCTCAAACGATGAGCAGTTTCATCAGTAGAACCATTATCAACAACAATCACCTCAGCAACAGAAACATCAGAGCTTAAAACACCTTCTAGGCAGGTTTTTGTGTATTCCCAGCGGTTGTAAACTGGAATGATGACCGAACAATCAAGTACGCGTTCCACTTATTTTAAAGCCTCTAAAACAATGCGAGCCTGATAACAGAACATGCTTTTTCTATATTATACAAAAAGCTTCTTAACAATTTTTTTAGATCCAATTTATTTTCCTCAAAAAGACTTCTTCATTTGAATAATTGTTAAACTAAATTCTATGGAGACATTACTCACAAAACTCATAGGATGCCGCTACCCTATTATCGCGGGGCCCATGTTCTTGGTGAGTGACGAAACGCTCACAGCTGCTGCTTGCAAAACAGGAGCCACAGCCGCTATGCCCTCACTCAATTGGCGCACACCAGAGCTTTTTAGATCTGCTGTTCAAAAAACAAAAGCTCTTGCTGGAGGCGCGCCTTTTGGCGTGAACCTGATCGTCAACAAAGCCAACTCACGATTAGAAGATGATCTTGAGATTTGCGCTCAAGAAAAAGTTCCTTACGTGATCACCTCACTGGGCAATCCCAAAAGAGTCATCGAAAAAATGCACTCCATTGGAAGCAACGTTTTTTGTGACGTCACCACTCTTGAATACGCAAAAAAAGTAGAATCTCTCGGTGCCGATGCCGTGATTGCTGTTTCTTCTGGAGCTGGCGGACACGCAGGCGGACTCTCTCCGCTAGTCTTAATTCCCTATCTTAAACGAAACATCTCGCTTCCCATTATTGCAGCAGGTGGAATTGCTTGCGGAGAGCAAATGGCCGCCGCTCTCGTACTGGGAGCCGAAGGCGTTCAACTCGGCACTCGTTTTATTGCGAGCGAAGAGGCCAAGGTTTCTATCGATTACAAAAATGCAATTCTCAAAGCCGCACCCGAAGACATCATCCTGACCACAAAAATCTCGGGAACACCCGCAGCTGTGATCAATACTCCCCAACTCGAAAAAGCTCTTGAAAATGCCTCTTGGAAAGATGTCTGGAGCGCGGGGCAAAGCGCGGGGTTAATCAACAAAGTTCTCCCGGTTGCTCAAATTGTCGAAGAGCTTGTAAAACAATGCCAAGTTTACCTTAAAAAAACATCAGCTTTATAAGAGTATTACCTTAATCCCTTTATTTTTAAAAGCTTGAAAGAGATTTTTCCCTTTTCATCTCGTCCATATTCGGTGAAATACAAATTAAAAAAACTAAAGAAAACACCAAGAGTACTTAATAAGTTTCCTATACCCGTAGCCCAAAAACATTTGCCAAATTTAAAAACATAAAAACAAGCTCCTAATAAAGAATAAGTTAACCCCTTAGATATTTTATAAAAGTACCAACCCAAAAATTTCAAAAGCCAGAGATTTCCCCCAAATCGATAAAGAAAATTATACTTTAATGTTGAACCTCTTAAATATCTTAAAACTATCCATCTAAAGGTACACCTATCTGAAGGAACATGTTCATAAACGATCGCTTCCTTGCAAAAAATAATTTTATAATTTCCATAAACAGCTCGAGAAGTAAAATCAATATCCTCACCTCCCAAAGTTAATAAACGAGAATCAAAAAAACCAATTTTTAAAAAAACGTCTCGTTTGATTAGAAGATTACCAGTTCCCGTATTTGACAAAAAAGATCCACTTGATGGGGTCGCTCGGTGAAACAAATCTACATTCTGATAAGCTGGATTAGCTTCTTTTGCAAAAATAGAAACAACAGATCCTTTCACTAAAGAGGCATCATGCTTAAGCGCAAAATCAATAATTTTTTGAAGCCACGTTTGATCAACTGTTTCATCATCATCGATAAATGACAAATACATAGCTCCTGTTTCCAAGAATTTATGAACTATTTTATTTCTTGCTAAAGCTATACCTGGCTGAGATTCATTCAAGTAAATCAACGGACAGCTCATCCTTGTGGCTAAATCTAAAATAATTTTTTGAGCACTCAACAAAGGATCGTTATCACAAACGATTATCTTAACAGAAAAATTCGCGTCAAGAATTGTTTTATTTAAACTGTCAAGGGCAGCTCTCAAACCTTGAGGCCTTTGAAAAGTACAAATACCAATCACAACTTCAATATCAGACAAGTGTGCACTTAATTCCTTCAAGATAATTCTGTCACAATTATTACTAAATTGTTTAGGTTTCGCCAAAAAACCATTACTTCAAACGGTGAAAGGTGAGCGAGTGCACATCCTCTAGAGGCGATGACAGTTGACGATAATAATCCATCACGCTTTGTAAATCTTCAAAAGTCACGGGATCGCCTTTCGATGTGGAGGCCTTATGCAAAACGATTCCCTGTCCCATGTAGATGGCCGCATGGCGAATATTGCCTTGATAACCCTTATCACCCTCACCTAGCCAAAAAACGATGAGATCTCCAAACCTTAACTCTGCATTGGGCTGAAGGGCTTTGTATTTTTTTTGAATATGCTGAACGACTTCATAATCATAGGTTTCATTTTGCGACTTTTCTAACTCATGAAAGCGCATCGCAGTGTTGTAACAATTTGGCCCCTCACAATCTAAAACTTGGCCCATTTCTTTTTTTACAAATTCAGGCAAAAACTCTACGAGTGAAACTTTTTTATAACTTCGTGATCTAAACTTTTGGATTTGCTCTATTATCTCTGTAGCTTTGAGGTCTTTGTCCATGCCCTCTGCGAGAATCTTTGCACTCAGAGAATCTTGAGCAGGATCGGAGATATCTAGATAAACTTTTTCTATTCTTTTAGACTTTTTACCTACTTTTGGGCTTTGACGAGGATAAGAAATCACCTTGCCTCGTATTAACTTTAAATCACTTTGAAAAGAAGCATTTGTAAGCGATAGGAATTCTCGGCAAGACGAACGAAGAGTTATTTTTTTGACTCCCTGAAGATCAAGCGGTTTCACAAGAGGGGCTTGAGCTTGGTCAACCCCGTCCCAAATACTAGCCTGAGCAGCTAGGGTAAAACTCAGGAATAACAGCCTTACAAAAATCATCTTGAAGGATTAAAACTACCATAAAGAAAGCCCCGATAAGAGTCATAAATTCCTATAGGATTTGACAAGCCTCGATTGAACCACAAGCGGATGATCGACATGAAACTTCTTTGGATCGTTTAACTTATGAAAGCGCTCAAAGTAATACTCAACTAAGGCATCTTTACTGGCTTGAGCTAGATTTGATTGAAGACCAACCTCAACAAGCCATCTAGTGACAAGATAAGTCTCATCTGCTGTAAAAAACTCTTGAGCCTCTTTTATATCGAGTTTTATTTTTTCAGCAAAAAGTTCATCCTGAGACATTCGCTTAAATTTTGAAACATAACTGCGAATATCGCAAAGCTCACCCACCTGTAAAAACTCAACGGGTTGAGTCATTAATTCTAGGCAAGATGACCAAGAAAGAAACACACAAAGCAACCCACCAAAAAACAAAAGCCTTCTTTTCTCAAACAATTTCACGGCCAGTATACAAAAGCATATTTTATTCAAAGACGACAGGAATACTTTTTAGATAAACCCGAATAGAGGCATCTTCATCGCGCTGATGAACGATGTTAACACCCACTTCTTTTAAAGCACTTAAATCTCTATAAAGCGTTCTTTTGTTAACCGTTAAAGTCTCACAAATAAATCCTATGGTCAGCCCAGTGCGACGATGCTTGCACAGTAAAAAAAACAGATTCAAAATACGAAGTGCTTGAAAATTACGTGACATCTTATTGTGTACTCCTGAAAAACCCTTACCTTTGACGTGCAAAAAAAAGGCCAAATCATGATTTATTTGAATAGTTTAAAACTTAATCTTGTCACCAGGAGACACAATGTGACACCTGATTGTAACGGTACAATTTTATTCTAATAAAATGGGCACTTTTTTTAGATAAACCCTTAACTCATCTGACTCGTCTTTGAGATGTTCAATTTCAATTCCGACCTCTTTCAAGGCATCAAGATCACGGTATAAAGTACGGCGACTCACGGACAATAACTCACAAATCTTAGTTATTCCTAACCCTACTTTGCGATATCGACACAGCAAAAAAAATAAGTTTAAAACTCGTACAATTTGAGCATTACGAGACATCGTTAGCCTAAACTCTCACGAGCTTGTGCCGTAATAGGACACGCGAGAGTTTTCCTAAAAATTAATTTTTATTTTTTATAAAATATTCAGAAGCTATTCAAGTGCTAATCCTGAAAGACTGATTGCTTTTTCTATGAGATCAATCGATCCTCTCGCCTTTTTTTGGATAGAACCAGGATAAGACTCTTTTAATTCAAAAGCATGAATATCAATTATAATCTCAGGCCCTAAATCTTCCAGCTGAGACAAGAACTCTTCATTTTTTAAAAGATCCGGATCTTTTTCAATTTCCTTTAAATACTTAACGACTTTTAAGAGTTCGTGTTTTTTTTGTAAAACTCGCATAGCAAGTTCTCTAAAAATACCCAAAGCGGGTCGAAGCCTTAAGTTTTTAGCGGACTGAGAACGCAAATGAACATTTTGAACTTTGATATTTTCATAATGCATCATTTGTGAAATTTCTTTTTCGTAAACAAGAAGCTCATCAATAGAAAACCCCTTAAACGATTTTGTTGAAACCTTATCGAAAATAACTGGGATCAATAAAGTACGTTCATAATGAGCTACATGTTGTGCAACATGAAGCAAATTTAAACTTAATTGATTGGGATAAAGAGCTTCTTCAAGACCCAAAACAACGGTTTTATAATCGTGCATGTAAATAGCTGAAGAATCGACCAATTCAAAATCCAAAAAGACATTCACTCCCACTCTCTTCAAAGAATGGGCAAATCTTCCAATACGACTATTACCTCCGTTAACTGAAAAGTAACTCTGAGATTTTCCAATTGGATCAAGATCTGTTTCTTGGTCGATCAAATTTCGTAGAATTTTTTCTTTGTTATGAAAAACAAATTCTTTTTTTTGTTCGATACTCAAAAATGAAAATCTTGGATAGTTCTTGTCTTTTTGAAAGAAGAATTCTCGCAAAAGACCATCGCCTTGGAAAAATATTTTTCTCTTGAGTGTTGTTTCATGGCGCAATGAAGGATGGCGCAAAATGTAACGGCAAGCTTGAGATTCAGCAAATACACTTTCAACTGAAAATAAAACAACCCAAAAAAGGCAGCAAAATCGAACCACACCTTTTTGTATAGCGCATAAGGTCACAGGTCTACATTTATCACTTTGTATGAACCTTTATTTCAGCATTTTCAGCAAAAAATAAGGCCTTTTCGATAAGCTTTCGTGAAAAGCGGGCCTTTTCCCTCAATGCCAGCCAATAGGAAAAGATATCTCCCTGAAAGATTTTGTACTGTATGCTGGGATCCGATTGAATGAGTTCTTCTGTCACTTGAGAAGGTAAATACTCAAAAAAACCACTTCTCATAAGAAAAATCTGTGGATCCAAGCCTTCAACTATAAACCTGTGATGTCTTGCATTTAGAATAGAGGGGTTTTTCTCGACTTCCCTTAGATAATCTAAAACTTTAATCAATTCGTCTTTTTTAGATAAAGTTCTTTGAGAAAGCTCTTTTAAAATTTGAAAGGCAGAAGAAAGCTTATCGACTCTCCCCTTTCCAACAGCCTCACTGTTTTGAGTAACAACGCCTTTATTAATCATATGCATGATCTGCTTTGAGTAGACAATTATTTCATCCAAGCTAAAATCTTCGTAGGATCCGCCCACAAAATCATCATAGATGCGAGGAATCAATAAAGCCTTGCTATCATTTGAGGCATGCATCACCTCGTGCAATAAATTAAAACTTATCTGATTCGGATAAAGCGCATCTTCAAGACCCAAGATAATCATTCGTCTTTTGGGAGAATAAAAAGCAGCTGCGTTTATTTTTAAAATAACTTCGCTGTCAACAATAACCGTCACACCCAATTTCCTTAATCCAGTTGCTATTCGACCAAGTCGACTTATTCCTCCGCGCACAACAAAGGCGGTTGTTTTACCGATAGGCTCAATAACAGTTCCCTGAAGAGAAAGGTTTTCTGTAATTCTTTTTTTATGTTCAAAAACAAAAATTTCTTTTTGCGTTTTGTCTAAAAGAGCAAATTCATTATGACCAAAATGTTTTTCTAAAAGCTCATCACCAAGACCAAAAACCTCTTTCTTAAACAAATG
>JBILWH010000058.1:0-6766 GCA_044370015.1 Bdellovibrionota bacterium
GGAGCGCTTGGATTTAGATTTAGCAGGAGCGCAGCGAATTTTGGAATGACTTTTGGATGCGCAGTAACTCTTGATAAACCTGGAACGCCCGTTTACGGAGTTACTCCGTATCACAAAGTAAGTGAGGGGGCTGTGTTTAATTGGAAGCCACTTCAACCTTCTAAGCCGCACTTTGGTTCGATTAATTGCTATGAGGGGCAGGTCGGTAGTAATTTAGGAAAGGCTACCTATCGGGCCTACTCTGCAAGTTATAATAAATCATCTGCCGCATCGGGAGTGAGAACCCAAACTTTTTATGTAAGGCATTGGGGCGGAAATTATCGTGCTGGGTTAAGTGCTACATCAATGGGTTCGTTTGATGTTCCTTTGTGCCCAGGTTCTCAGTTTAAATATGACAATATTTCTTTGTCATGGTCACCGCTTGTTCTTGATCTCAAGGGGAATGGAATTAGAATTTCACGAACATTCAAACGTTCTGTTGGGTTTCATTTACATAATAAAAAATACTTGAGTTATGTCGATTGGCCGGAAAACGTAGAAGAAGTAGCGTTACTCGTGAGACCGTCTTACAAGAGCGGAGTGATTAGCTTAAAAGACTTGTACGGAGATACGGATGCTCGAAATGGTTTTGAGCAGCTTCGCAAACACGACTCAAATAAAGATGGCCATATTACAAAAGCCGATAAAGATTATAAGAATTTACGCTTATGGTTTGATAGGAATAGAAATGGTCAGGTTGACAAAGGCGAAATGGAATCAATTACCAATCATTCAGTTGATAAAATATATTTGTCATATACCAAGCCGTTAAAGGGATTTTCTGCTGAACAAAGATCTTTACAATCAACTTACTGGAATTCAAAACTAGGGAAATTTTTGAATATTGAAGATATGTACGTCAACGAATACAATGATAAGACGAGGCTTTTAGTTGAAAATAAAAAGAAATAAAAAAGCTTTTTCTCTTCTTGAGCTCATGGTTGTTCTTGGAATCGTGGGCCTCATTGCTGGATTTGTTCTCCCCTGGATTAGGGGGATGTTTAGTATGGAAAAGCAAAGCAGGGATGAGTTAATGGCTCTTAATGAACAAAGAATTGATGAAGGTGAATTAAAGGTTCGTCTTAACAATTCAAGTATTATGAGGTCTGGATTAGTTTCTTGTAAAAAAAATCATCTATTGATGAAAGGCGAAGCCCCGGGAAGTCGGGTTTTTAAAAATGATGGAGACGCTATTGATTTTATTTCTACCAAGCCTTCTGGTATAGGAACGGTCGTTGCAAATTCTTTAAAAGTTACGCAGTTCACCGGCTTTGTTCCGGGAGTCCTATTGTTTTTACGCTCGATAAATGGAGATAATCAAGAATTATTTGTTCGGGTAAATTCTGTAAGTTCATCAACCGGAAGTTTAACTTTTGATTATGTATTAGCTTCTTCTATTCCTTCTTTTACTTCCTGCTCAATCCAGAATCCGACAAATGCGCAGTCCTATATGAGCTCTTTTGAAAATAAAAGATTTTCAGTAGAGATACTTCAATTTGTAAATTTAAGTTTAAAAACTGAATCTGGAAATTTGGCTCTTTTTTATAAAGTATGGCCTCGTCAAGGATTTCAAGGTCTTAAGCTATTAACGGATTCAGATGTAACTGTGTCTAAGCTTTATGACTCCATTGAGAGTTTGGACGTGATGGAGAAATTTGACGGTAAGTCCGATTCTTCCTACGGAAATTATTTTATAAAGCTTTCTTTTCAATCTACTAAAACTAATACAGTTAAGGATGGAGGGGTTGGAGTTGCGGGTACCCGTTCTTTTACTCGTGTTGTTTCTGGAGCTTATTCGGCATTAGGTTTAGAAGTTGGAAATATTAGAGCAGGAAATGCTACAGTTGTTAAACCTCCTAATGTAACGTGTTCTGTTGTTTATAATAAACTTTCAGGTACTTTTACGGATTCTTTAACAGTCAATCCGTCGAATATTTATGAAGTAAAAATTCTTTTTTCTGAGGCTTCATCTGTGAACACCTCAACAAACCCTCTCAATGGGTCTTTAATCATGACAGCTGTAGATTCATCGGATGAAAATGCTGTGAGATGTTATAGGCAAGACCAATACAACAGCGCTACAAAGAGTTTTAGCGGAAACTTCTCAAATGGTGAAATGGCTTTGGTGGCTCAAGGTGGGGCTACTTTTTCAAATCCTATGTTTTGTTTTTTAAATACTAAAACTGATATGAGTGGAAAATTAACCTATACGGCTCTTGTGGGGTCAATGGCTAGACAATATTTTCCCAAGTGTGAGAATGTTCGTTTAATTCCTTAAGGAGAGATGATCTATGAAGAACAAAAAACGTGGTTCTTTACTTATGTGGGGAATGATTGTTTTGATGATTCTCGGAGCCATGGTGGGAGTTGTTCAGCAAACTTTTGTTGGGTCTACAAAATCAGTTGTTGAAGATAGTGTTGTTTGGAAATCTCAGGAGCTTGCTAATAATCTTATTGAACTTACAAAGTTTTTATTTTTGTACGAGAGAGTTGTTTACACAGATTCTATGGGCCCCCTAAATCATTTAGGTTCAAATGATCGTTCCAGGAATATGATAACAGTTCTAGGAAGGGGAATTGGTCTTGATAAGGTAGACCCTTTAAGTTTGGGATCTATTTGTGGTGCTTACGATTTAAAAGGAGCGAGTTTAGGTACTTTTAAAATAGGTGGAGTAAGTGCCTTCTGTCCTTACTTCGTTCGCATACCTCAACTTACAAGCAAGGAAATGGAAGTTGTTCTTTTTGAAAACTGGGCCAAAAAATCTGTCGTTCAAAAAGAATCTCCAGGTGTTTACAAGATCGAAATAGATTTTACGAAAAGTCTCTCGAGCTTTGATCAAAGTTTTATCAATTGGGCATCAGTTAACGAGAGAGATCAGTATCTTGCTTTATTATCAAAAATAAGTAAGGCCTATGTTATTTTAAAATTTTTTACGGAAAGCTCAGGTTTTACGAGTAATGGTAATGATCGGACTTTGTCGATTGAGGCTCGTGTTGAATTTAAGTCAATCTTATCCAGTAAAGCGGGTGTGATTGAAAGTGAGGCTTTTGTCATGAGACCCTCAATGCCAAAAGATTACACTGCGTTTTTTTTGTATCCAACAACAAGTGCAAACACTGCGACTCGTAGTTTTTCTTCTGCAGTAAATATTGGAAGTTCTTCTGTCATTAGCGGCCGAACTTATTTTAATGGTGATTTAGATAAGCCTTTAAATAGTTTACCAACATTTAAGGAGTTTTCGGTTTTTTCTGGAGCATTAAGTCCTCGACCTAAAATAAGTGACGAAGCAACTTTAAGAAGTAAGTTTCCAAAGGGGCTTCTAACCCACTTCTCTTCTGAAAGATGGTTGTTTAGTGGGAATTGTGATTCCGTATCCCCCTCAACAAATATCATTAATCAGTCTGGATATAGGTGTAGGAATTCCTCCGGAACAAATCTTTCAATGATAGAATTTTTTTCACTTGTTCCTAATTCTTGTACGGATGCCCCAGTGAGCATAACGTCCGGGTCTTTTGACGTAGGTTTTCCAAATTGTAGTGTATCTTCGAGCACCAGTTGTCCAACCCAGTGTCCCGGAAATCCTGAAGTTTCTATTGTAGGATATCCTTTAATAGATTTAAAAATACAAGGTTCTCATGCTTTTGTTGTAGCTCCAGTGGCAAAAGTCATAGTCAACACATCTGATGTGAATCTTTATGGTTCCTTATTCGGGGGATATTTAAATTCTTCAGGACGGTCAATAAATCTCATAGGGGCTCCATCTTGGGCTACGGGTATGCCTGGTTTTCCTAATTCTGATACTTTAAATTTTTATAATCAAAGGTATTTATCTTCTACGGCAGGTATTACTGCACCATTAATAAATATGCCGATCGTTTACGCAGCTTCATCGGGGGTTAAGTGAAATCAATCAAAGGATACAGTTTAATAGAGGTTTTGGTCGTCGTGGTTATTGTTGGGATAGGTGTGATGGCTGTGTCTTCTTTCTTTGTAAACACTCAAAAAAGTATGGCCCGTGTTCAAGCCCAATCGAAAAACTTTCAGATTTTACAATTAATTACTAAAACTGTTCTTGCTAGATCTCAGTATTTCCCAACAGTTCTTGAATCTGAGGCTGCAGCTGTGACAGATGTATGCTCGGGCTTATCTATTTGCTTAGATACTTGTTATTCAAATGAAGGGATTGAGGTTTCAAAGAATGATGCAGGATGTTTTTTTCAACTTGTTGCCTATAGAGTTATTTTACAAGATAAAAAATTTCCTTCAAACTCTAGGCTAAGCTGGCTTCCGATTCATAAAGTTAATTTCAGAATTAGCTATAGCGAAAATGGAAATCCAAAACAGTTAAATTACTCAAGGTTAAAAACTGCAGTGATCAGTCAGTGATTTTGAGGCTTTCTAGTTTTTCGCTCGAATGTATCCACTCTTTTTCGAGGCTTTCAATTTCACTCTGAAGATTTTGCAGCTCTAGAAGTTTGTTTTGAAGTTCATCTCCGCTCAGTCCGGATGCAAGCAAGGAATTTAATTCTTCTAGCTTTTGTTGTTGGGTTGCGAGTTTTTTCTCAGCTCTTTCGATCATTTTTTCAAGCAGGCGTTTTTTTTGCTCAATTTCTTTTCGTGATTCTTTAGTGAGTTCTATTAAGAATTAAGCAATTTTTCTATTTGTTCTGGGCTACCAGTCCAAGGATGAGGGGTGTTTACATCAATATTTATAAATCTTGGGTCGTTTTTAACTTCAAGTTGGTGCCCATCTATGGAATCGATTCCAAAAATACCGGCTCTAGGAAAAAAGATTTTTTCTGCTGAAGAAAGGAATGCGGCTGTGTAGGAAAAGGATGAAACACTTAACAATATATTTTTGCTGTTTAGAAGAAATATGAAATCGTTGATGGGAGTACTGGACTGTATCTCAGTGTTGAAAACATGTTTTATTTTCTTCACCATTGGGTCGTTTGGATTTGGAGTTACGATATAAATTTTACTAAAATGATTCGTTTCTATTATTTTTTTATAAAATGAAAAAGGAAGTAGAGGGTAAAGAGGGTGTTCAGCTATTGGCTTGTGACTGGTGATTGTATTTCCTCTTGAGCCAATTTCTGTTGATCTGATATGGATGGTTAGTGCGTTTTTGTCCAAGTTAATTGAGGGGTAGGGCATTAAAAGGTTACGTAATTCAGATAAATTATTTTCTAAGATGTAAGATTTTTGAAAATAACCATAAAGTAATGTTTTACTGTTAATTTTTTTATTTTTTTGTGGAAACAGCGAGTGTCCGGTAGGGATATTGTCGAATGGTAAAAGTTTAAGTTTTAATAATTTTGAAAAAAAATTACCGAATACTAGTTCATTTACAAAAGGGTCTAGTCTAAATGTGCCGGTTATACTCAGTGGTAAGTTGTTTTTGTTTTTAAAATCGGTAGAGTGCGCGTTTTTTTTATAACAAAAGATTTTCATTAATGTTAAATTTAAAACTAAGAACAGTTTAAAGGCCCTTATCATTACCCCATGCAAGAAAAAATTTATAACTAATTTTTCTATAAAATTAAATATTTCAAGGTTTTGGTGGTTGAATAAGTTTTTTAGCCGAGAATCTTGTAAAATTATAACAGTATTAGTACTGCCGCTAGATAAAAATTTTTTTAAATGTAAAGCAGCTGCTAGCTGAAATATGTTGTTTCCTAATCTTCCTCCAAACCTAACATAAATTTTATTTTTATTCATTTTATGTATAATTATGTATGCATGGTTTTTTTTCAATTAAATTTTAATTTAAACAGTATCCTTTTGCTGGAAAAACCGTCCCAGAGTTTTGTTACTGAAGGGGTTCCAAGTTTTCGTAATTCATCTGGCAACCACTTATTTTGAAATTCCACTAGGGTTTCTCAGCTAGCTATTTTGAGCCTGATGTTTTAGTTTTCTTCGATGAATTGTGAGAGTCTAATAATCATGTCTACAAAATTTCTTATTTTTGAAAAAGATGTACCTCCTTTCGTTGAGTTTTTCGATGTATCACTCAATATGCATATTATCCTAGCAATTTGATTTTCTTGAAATGCTGTTTTCAAGCTTGGTACTCTTTGAAGGTTGCACATATTGGACACCAGGATAATTTTAACAAAAAAAATAGAGTTTCTAAAATAAGTCAGTCCATTGTTACACCATTTAGGTCGCAGTTTACAGTTCCAAAGTAACTTTAAGTAATATAGTTATGGTTGTTAAAGTTGATTAAAATTAGAAGATTTTGATGGTTATTTCTTTTTTTCTTATTCGGATGAGAGCCTGAGTTTGGAAATTCTATAAGAAAAAGTGCCGTTGACTGCAAATCCTTGAATTCGTGGGTTTACAAGATAAGTAGAATTTTCAAGCGTCAGAGGAATTGTAGCGACTTCTTGAGAGAGAAGAATTTCTTGGGCTTTTTGAAGTTTTTGAGTTTGTAGAGCTCCCTCAACATGAAGGGATTGTTCCAGCAGTGAGTCATAAAGAGGATTGCACATTTGAGAATAGTTTTGACCGCTCTTGCACTTGAAGACATCTAAAAAGTTAAGAGCGTCTGGATAGTCGGCTACCCATCCTTGTTGAAAGAGCGGATATTCACCAGTCTTTTGGGATTTGATAAAAACTTTCCATTCCTGAGGAATCAATTCAATTTCTAATCCCAGATTTTGTTTGAGTTGTTGTTGTAAAAACTCAGCAATAATTTTTGCCTTAGGTGTTGATGGAAAAAGG
>JBILWH010000059.1:0-6737 GCA_044370015.1 Bdellovibrionota bacterium
AAGAAATGGGTGGAGCCCGAATGCATTGCTCAACAAGTGGCGTGGGAGACGTACTTGCTGCAAATGAAGATGAGGCTCTAGAAAAAGCGAAAAAATATTTGAGTTATTTTCCTCGCTCATCAAAAGAAAAACCTTTGCTTAAAAAACCTCTGAAATCTCAAAAACTTTTTGAACTTGAAAAAATTCTTCCCGCCAACCCCGTTCAAGCTTATGACATGAATCAAGTGATTGAATCTTTAGTTGATGAAAATTCTTTTTTTGAAATGAAAAAACTTTTTGCAAAAGAAATAATCACGGGCTTTGCTCGTATTGAAGGTCAAGTTGTCGGGATTGTCGCAAATCAACCCAAAGTAAAAGGTGGAGTTATTTTTGTCGATTCTGCAGATAAAGCTGCTCGCTTTATTTTTCTATGCGATGCTTTTTCTATCCCTCTTCTTTTCTTGGCAGACGTTCCCGGCTTTATGATTGGATCACAAGTTGAAAAAGCAGGAATTATTCGTCATGGGGCTAAAATGGTTTATGCCATGAGTGAAGCAACTGTCGCTAAAATTTGTGTTGTTGTTCGAAAAGCTTTCGGGGCAGGTCTTTATGCAATGTGTGGGCCTGGATTTGACCCAGACTGCACACTTGCCCTGGCTTCTGGACAAATCGCCGTGATGGGCGCCGATCCTGCTGTTAATGCCGTTTACTACAACAAGATCCAAGAGCTTCAAGGTGAAGAAAGAAAAAAATTCATTGAAGAAAAGAAAGCTGAATACGAAAAAGATATCGACCTTAAAAAACTTGCTTCTGAATTGGTCGTTGATGACATTGTTGACTCGCGAAATTTACGAAAAGTTTTATCGCAAAGATATGATTTTTACTCAACCAAAGACTTATCGTATTATCCACGTAAGCATGGGGTTATTCCTGTTTAGTTTTTTTAATTTATTAAGCAGCTTTCTTTGCTTTACTTTAAAGCTGAGGCGATGGCTTTCCCCTCGGGAGTTTCGGAACTCACTTCTTTCCTCAAACTTTCCATATTAAGAAGAGCTTCTGAATCATTTAGCTTTAAAGCAGCAATTTTTGCAGACCTTAAAAGAAGCTCTAAATCTTTTGCAGATCTAAATCCAAAGTCTCGTAAATTTTTAAGAATGAAAATCTCTCTTAAAATCTCTGCTCCTTCTTTTTTGCCAACTGCAGATAAAGCAACGGCCGTATTCCAACGCACTTCTTGATTTTTATCTTTCAGCAAAGATAAAACATTAGAGACTCCCTGAGAATCATATTGAGCTAAAAAGGTTGTCGCAATTTTTTGAAAGGCTGTGTCTTCACTTTTTAACCAAGAGCGAATTTCTAAAAAATCGCCTTCGTTAATTTTAGCTTTATGGGCGGCTAAAGTTTCTAGATATCCCCAAGCACTATAAAATCTTAAATCAGCATCTGGATCTTTTAAAAAACTTTTCAAAAGTGGCAGCGACTCTAAGTCATTGAGTCTTCCAAGAGTTAATATGAGATATTTCTTTAATCGGAGATCTTCTTTGAACTGATTCATTAAATCAGACAACGCTAAAATTATATTTTTGCGGTCTAGTTCGGGAATGTTTTTGTAACTTCCATCTTTTGATTTTTTTAAAAGTTCTTCAGCAAAAGAATAGGCAGACTTCCAACGATCGCCATCTGAACGGCCCTTAGAAATATTTCTTGCTTTTTCAGCAAGGGTTATCTCAGGTTTTTTTTGAGTAAGTCCTGTGAGAAGTTGAAAGGTTGCCCAACCTAAAAAAACGGCCACTGGTAAAATAAAAAACCAAAGCATATGAGAAGCAGCAGGTGCATTTGGTTTTTGAGTTGTTGACATGATTAATGTATAGGAAGAGCTATTGTTCAAAACAAGTTAATTTCGTCTACTTTTCAATCAGACCAAAAAATTAACACTTTAATAGATTCCGTAACTTAGCTTATTCTTGATGATTTATTAGACAAAAAAATTCAACATTTACGAGATCTAAACAATAAAAACCAATTAAATTCAGGTATTTGGAAGTTTTTTCTTGGCACTTTAATTGCTCTCTTTTTGAAGTGGGACGTTGCAGGTGTTTTTATAATTCAAGTATTTTTTTATCTTTGATTTTATCAATACACCTCTCTTATTCAAAAAAATTCATTGTCCAGATTGAAAGTAATTTTCAAACTCAAGGATCTCCAATTGTTAACCGCCTTGCTAAACAGCAAAAAGTTATAAATCTCAGAAACAAAATAAAATCTAACCCTCGATTAAATGCAATTGCCCTTCACAACATTCAATCGGTGATTGCAGAGGCTCCTTCTCTTGAATCGTTAAAAAGACAAATCGCTAACGATCCAACTGTTGCCTATATTGAAGAAGATACTCCAATCTATCTTTCATCCCTTCAAAGTGACAACCATGGAGAACAGCTTGCAAATTCTCCTTATTTGAAAGTTATGGGATTTAAAAAAGAAGTTTCCTCAGAATACCAAGAAAAATTTATTGCTCAAAACCCAACAGACAAACCGCTTCTTGTTGCTGTTATAGACACCGGAGTGAACACTGAGCATCCCTTTATCAAACCTTTTCTTGCAACGAATTCCGGAGAAACGGGAATTGACAGCTCAGGAAATAGCCGAACATCAAATGGAATTGACGATGATTTTAATGGATACATTGATGATGTTTACGGAATTAGCAGCTCTGATAACAACGCAGATGTCTCCGATGTCCAGTACCATGGAACACATGTAAGTGGTCTTGTTAAAACAATTCGAGACCATGCCCTTGCCAACGGATATCAAAACGCACTTAAGGTCCAACTCCTTCCCATTCGATTTTTTTCTAAGTGTGAAGCAATACCTGGTGATGGACAAATCTGCGGAAGTATTTCGTCTGCAATTGTTGCATTAGATTACGCTCTTTCTCGAGGTGCAAAAATCATCAATATGAGCTGGGGATCGTTTTATAATTCTAAAGCTCTTTACTCTGCACTCAAAGAACTTTATCAAAAAGACATTTCCCTTATAGCTGCTGCTGGAAACAATGCCTCAAATGTAGATGACTTTCCTTTTTATCCAGCAGCCTATAATTCGTGCCTTCCTGGTCTTATTTCCGTTAATTCTATTTCTACTTTGGGAGGAGATGAAAACACCCTAAGTCTTTCAAGTTTTTCAAACTATTCTTCTGAGCGAGTATCGATTGGGGCCCCAGGACATAGCACCTATAATGGAGTTTTTGGCCTATTAAGTGCTTACAGCGAATATCCATTTGGAGACAAATTTGTGCCCCTTAGCGGAACTTCCATGGCCTCACCACTGGTTGCTGGAATAACGGCCGTTATGAAAATTCTTAATCCAACTCTAAGCGCCCATGACATAAAAGACATTCTTCTTTTTAGCGCTAAAGTTCCACTAGACTTCACAAATAATAAAATCTTAAATCAAAAAAATCTCGTCTCTGGTTACGCCGATGCCATTAGCAGTTTTGAAAATGCACTCTCCAGCCCACATCTTAAATCAAACAATCTACAAACATGTTATGCCATACCCTCCTACGAACTAATAGATAGCTCTGCCAAAGAGCAAAATAGTGGTGGCGGGGGCTGCGCTGCTGTTATAAGGCTCAACAGACCTCACAATGATTTTGATAACCCTTTTGGAGGAAACTCTATGGGGCTTCTTTTAACCTTGTTTTTCTTAGTGCAATTCATAATAAGGATGAGATATAAATCCCCACGGTGTTAGAAAATCTACGTGAATTCTTCAACAACCCACTAGAATCGCTTATTTATTTTTTAAATAATCCAACGATTGCTTTGTGGGGACCCTTTGTTGGGCTTCTTGCCTGCGGAATGGGACTTCCTATTCCCGAAGACATCATACTTGTTGTTGCTGGATTTTTAGCCGGTCAAAATAACTCTGAAATACTTCCTCCAATTATTGTTACTTATGCAGGAATCATGATCGGAGATTCTCTCATCTTTTTTATCGGCCAAAAATTAGGTCGAAAGGTTATGAAATCTCAGCTGGCTCAAAAAATCCTCACTCCGGAAAGACTTGAAAAAGCAGTTGATGCTTTTCATAAATATGGAATATGGGTGAATTTTTTTGGCCGCTTTCTTCCAGGAGTGAGAACTGCTATTTTTTTCACGGGCGGAACACTTAAATACCCATTCCATCGTTTTTTTTTAATGGATGGACTTGCTGCTCTCATTTCAGCGCCTCTTTTTGTTTATCTAGGCTACTGGGCTGGAATGAAGTTTTCAGAAAACATCTCGCTTTTGAATCACTACTTAAAAAAAACAAAGATTTATTTTGGAATCGGAATTTTTATTTTACTGATTGTCGTCTCAATTGTTATTTTTATTAAATCAAGAAAGAGAAAGAAGAAAGAATTAGAAACTAAATAATGCAAAATCTTTGTTCTTTAAAATCCCTCTTTTTCCTAACAAGTTTTATACATACATGCTGGGGTCAAGAAAAAATTAAGATTCTCACTTATTCGTCTTTCATGGACCAAGGAGGATTGGGTGAGTGGATAAAAAAACAAAAGCCAGAAATCGAGTTTATTACATCGAAAGATTTTTCTGGAATTATCGGAGAACTTAGAAAACTAAAAAGACAAAGTCGGCTCTCGTCTTTTGATTTAGTTTTAGGGCTTAATGAAATAAATTATCAAAACGCTCTTCAAGAAAAACTCGTTGAAGAAGGAACTCCTTTCGAAAAAAGCAGCTACTCAATTTTAGTAAATAAAAAAATGTTGGATGAAAAAGACTGGCCTAAAAGCTGGGGCGAATTAGCTAAAAAATTTCCAAAAAAACTACTCGTGCAAGATCCACGAACAAGCGAGATCGGACTTGCATGGCTATTAAATTCAAAAGACTTAAAAAACCTTAGCCTTGAAGACGCAAAAAAAATCCCCCTCAAAATATTCCCCAAGTGGTCAAGTTCTTTTGCAGCTTTTGAAAACGAAATGGCTCCCATGATTTGGACCTACACAACAAGCCTGGCCTACTTTGAGTGTAAAAACAAAAACCAATTTTACGCAAACCTTCCACTTGAAAATTACCCTGTTGATACAAATTATCTCGCAACTATTTCTGGAAAATCTAACCTTGCTTCTTTAAAAAAAATAATTGATTTTTTTAAATCAAGAAAAGTACAAGAGCAAATATGGGAAAAAAATTGGATGCTTCCGTCTTTAGAAACGCCTCCCCCTTCTTGTTACAAGAAAGTAACCTTTCCTAAAAGTTCAACTTCTTTACGCTTTTATAATCACTCGCAAATCCTTAGGTGGCTCGACGAATGGAGCCTCTAAGCTCTCAAACGAGACTCAAAACTAACTGTTTTCTTACGTCTGTCTATTTCATCGTTGTTTGGGCCCCTCTTCTTTTTGCTCTTGTCTCTCTGTGCCTAAGTTTTTCATTTGAATCTCTTAATGCCTCGTTTTTTTATTTGCTCACAAGATCTGCTTTTTTTGGATTAGCTCAAGCTTCATTGAGTGTTTTTACAATAGCTTTTTTTTCTTTTCTTCTTGGATATTTCAAAACATTCTTTAATCTCAGCCTTTTCACTTATAAACTTTTTGCTTTTATTTCACTGTTCTTTTTTTCATTAAGCCCTACCCTTTTGGCCTTATCTCTTTTAAATTTTTCTTCTGCTTTAAAGATCTCTTATTCACAAGGGATTATTTGGATAATTATTTGCCATTTCATGATGAATGGACTTTTTATTGCTCTTCTTTTTATGAAAAGAATTGATCGTTTTCAAACTCCACAGACAAAAGATCTTGTTTGTTTTTTAAAAAGCCTTGGCACCTCTCGGTTTAAATTTATAAAGTATTATTTTTTGCCTCTTTTTAAAAATGATTTTTTTTCTTGGGCTCCCCAAGTTTTTTTATGGTGCTTTAATAGCTTTGCCCCTATTCTTCTGCTGTCAGAAAGCACACAACTTGCAACTCCAGAAATTCTTTTCTATTACTCGATTCTCAACGATAGAGGCGGAGGAAGGATACTCTGTATTTTTATACTCAATTTATGTTTGGGAATTTTATTTAATCGAATTTTTGACAAATCATTTTATCTTCAAGAAAATCACTCAACTAAAAACCAGCCGCAGATCTCCTCTAAGGAAAATATTTTTTCTTTTGTGGTTTTTACTTTTTCTGTTCTTTTTTTTCTACCCTTTATCGTTTCTCTTTTTCAATCAACGAAATTAATTTCCTTTGAAAACTATTTGTTTTTTTCAAAAGACCTTTGGCTCTCTTTTTTTACAAGCTTATTGATTGCCCTACTTAGCTTTATATTTTCTTTTTTGGCGGGTTTTTTATGTTTAATTGCTAAACAAGATTCTTTTGTAATTAGATACTCAAACATACTAAGCCCCCCCTTTATTCTTTTGGGTTGGCTTGAAGTCGGTTTTAATTCTTTCAATAATTACGTTTCTGTTTTTATTGTTTCTTTTGCAAGTTTTCTTTCTGTCTTTCCCTGGTTTTATACACAATTAAAAAATCAACGCGAGCAGCTTCCTAACGAGTGGGGACTTTACTGTCTGACACTCGGGATGACTCCCTTTAGTTTTATAAAAAGAATTCTTTATCCTCTTCATAAAGATACCCTTATTAAACTTGCATCCGTTTCCAGTCTTTGGGCTTTTGGAGAATATGCTTTTTCAAAAGTTTTCTTTAATCAAAGCCAAACTCTTCCTCTCTATATTGATGAAAATATTAGGCGTTATAATTTTGACGCTTC
>JBILWH010000060.1:0-6684 GCA_044370015.1 Bdellovibrionota bacterium
CAACGCAGGCCCAAACAAGGTTGAAGAATGGAAAAAAAGATACAACACACAAGACCCTATGCTTTTTATTGACCTCATTCCTTACAGTGAAACAAGAGCTTATGTTGCAAAAGTTTTAAGAAATCATTACTGGTACTCCGTACTCTACGAAAGAGAAAAACCACAAAATTAATATGAAAGAAATAAAATCTATTCTTAATTTTGAAGAAAAACAAATTGAAACGCTTAACGCAACTGAATGCGCGCGAGTCCTTTACTTGATCGCAGAAAGCTTAAGAGAAGATTCTCTTATTTCGAAAAAAACCCAACTATTTTCTTACCTGAAAATAAAAAATTTTTTAAATATTTTAAACGACGATTTAACTCAAAAGAAAAAAGTTAGTCTTCTTTTTCTTAGAATCTTTGAGTGCTTTGACTTTAACTCACTTCTAACTCAAACAGGGCTCTCTAAACCTCATGGATTCCTAAGAGAGCTGGGGTCACGAGTTCTTGAAAAAATAATCCCCAGACATTCAAAACGCCCTAACTTTAAAGACCTCTTTTTTTTTATTTTTCCTAATGAACACGATGCTCAATTTCTACAAACCTTGTCGTTCAATGAGTACAAATCTTTCCTGACGATCTTTGACCCGAAACTTCAAAGTTCAGAAAAGGGTGTTGAATTTTTAAAAGAGAAATTTTCAAAAAAAATCATTGATTCTCTTGTTATTTTATCTGCAGAAGCTCTCATTATTTCTGAAAGTCCTCTTATAAGAGATATTCGATGGAATTTTTCAACCAATCTCGATGATCACCATCCATTTTTAGAGCTTAACAAGTTCCTCCATCAGCAGGAATATGACCTTGAAACTTATTCAAATGCGCCAAAGCATCATTATATAAAACAAGAATTTCTAAGTATTTACAAGAAATGTCTTCACGACCTCAACGAAATAACCAATCATCTTGAAGGCGGAGGATTAAGCGCAGACCTTGTTTATCAACTTGAAGTTTTGGGATTGTACTTGGAAAGAATCAACGCTCTTGTAAACATCTGTTTTTTTACTGAAAATAAAAAATCTTTTTCTAAAAACTTAAATTTCTTTTCCCTTTTAATTTTAGATGAGCAAAAAAGAAGAAGTATTCTTGTCCTCCTTGAGGAAAATATTCATTTCTTAGCTAGAAAAATAGTTGATCACACGGGTGAAAAAGGTGATGACTATATAGCTCGAAACCCCCAAGAGAGATTAACTCTTTTTAAAGCTGCTCTTGGAGCAGGCTTTGTAACTGCTTTCACAACACTTTTTAAAATTATTCTTCATCATTTCAATACAGCTTTTTTCTTTCAAGGTTTTTTTGCAGCTCTTAATTATTCTGGAAGTTTTATTCTTATGCAATTCTTTCACTTGACTCTTGCAACAAAGCAACCAGCCATGACAGCTGCATCTTTAGCTAGACGAATGAACCAAAGCAAAAATAATTTTTTAGAACTTAAAAAAGAAATCAAAAACGTCCTCAAATCTCAAGCCCTCGCTGCGCTAGGAAACATAACAGCGGTTATTCCGACAAGCTACTTCCTTCTTCTGGCTTGGGAATCAATTTTTGATGCTAAATTTATGAACGAGTATGACGCAATTCATCTAATAAAAGCACACAATCCCCTTGAAAGCCTTACGATTTTTTATGCACTCTTAACTGGTGTTTTTTTGTCCTCTTCGGGAATTATTCATGGATGGGTAGAAAACTGGATGATTTTTAGAGGTCTTCCTCAACTTCTATCTGATTCTTTTTTAGTTGAAAGTTTTTTAAATCTTAAGCGAAGAAAAAAATTAAGTATCTGGCTTGAAAAAAACTTAGCAGGCGTTATTGCTAATGCTTCACTAGGAATATTGCTTGCCTTTTCACCTATTATTGGAAAAATATTTGGAATCCCACTTGAGGTTAGACACGTTACTCTTTCTGCCGGATCCTTGACCATTGCTGCTGCAAGTTTACCCTACCAGGACATCACTCCAAGCCTTGTTTTTTCTTGTATTGCTTGGATTCTATTAATTCTTGTAGGAAATATTTTGACAAGCTTTGCTCTTTCTTTATTGCTTGCGCTTAAAGCAAAGAGTCTTGGCTGGAACAATGTAACAAAAGTTTTTAAAAATAATAATTAAATTTCTTAAACAAACAGTCTACATAGCTGCTCCTGCAGCACCTGCGCTAGTTGACGCTGAAAATGATAAATACTTTAAACTTTCTTTACAAAAATCTACTATGGCTATATTGGATTCAAGATTTCTAGTTCTTTTAAAAACTTATTAAAAAAAATGTTACTCATTTTGAATACTAGATTGTTACACAGTATCCCAAATCAGGTTTAATAATAGTAATACGCTTATCATAAAACAGCTTAAGTGGTCTCCTAGCGCTAAACTTGAAGATGGAATTAGAAAAACATACAAGTGGATAAAGTTACAATACGAAATATTGGAAAAAAATCAAAAAAAAGTTGCTTGAGAATTAGTTTCCAAATTTTAATTTTTGCTCCTCAATAACTTGCTTTAAGCCCTGTGCCAAACTGATGGAAGGACTCCATCCAGTTTTTTTGAAGCGACTTGAGTCTAAAACCTTCCTCATGGTTCCATCGGGTTTTGATGTGTTAAATAAAATTTCACCTTTGTACTCAAGCGCTCTAGCAATAATTTCAGCTAATTCCTTAATTGTAACCTCAGAACCAGAGCCAACGTTAAAAAATGATCGATGAGGATTAAGGTCCACCAAAGAATTACTTGTCATTAAAACTATTTTCAAAATAGCGTCTGCGAGATCATAAGAGTGTAAAAACTCTCTTTTAGGATTGCCCGATCCCCATATTTCAACAGTTTCCTGACGTTCATTCATAGCAGTTAAAAATTTTCTAATTAAAGCTGGAATAACATGTGAATTTTGAAGATCATAATTATCACCTGGTCCATAAAGATTGCAGGGCATCAAGCTTAAGTAATTTCTTCCATACTGCTTATTTAAACAGTCAATCATTTCAATTCCACAAATTTTAGCAAGAGCATAAGGTCTATTTGTTTCTTCTAAACTTGAAGTTAACAAATATTCTTCCTTGATAGGCTGTGGACACTCTCTTGGAAAAATACAACTGCTTCCTAAAAAAATAAAATTCTGTACATCTGCAAGATGCGACCCCCAAATCAAATTGTTTTGAATGGCTAAATTTTGATATATAAAATCAGCTCTGTATGTATTATTTGAAACAATTCCTCCTACTTTTGCAGCAGCATCAATAACAAGATTTGGCTTTTCTTTTGTTAAAAAAGAAAAAACATGATCCTGATTTAAAAGATCAAGCTCTGCTCTTGTTTTAATAATTATATTTTCAAAGCCTGCTTCCTTTAACTTTTTTAAAACAGCCGAGCCAACCATTCCCCTGTGGCCTGCAACAAAGATTTTAGATTTTGTACTTAATTGATTCATGTTAACCTTGTTGTTTGAGAATCTGCTTTCTAATTTCTGGATTCAGATTAAGCCACTCCAGGAAACCTCCCTCATGGTGGACTAATTCCTCAACAGAAGGCAGTGATTTACTCAAAATACCAATTCGCTGCTTACATCGATAGATATCAGATAAAAGCATTTCCTCAGCAAGCTCGCGTAATTTAATTTTTGCTTTCCATCCCAATAACTTTTCTGCTTTTTTAGGATTTCCTAAAAGAGATTCAACTTCGGCAGGCCTCAAGTATCTTTTGTCTGTTTCAATAATTTTTTTATTAATTTTTTTGATTTTTACAAAATCACCTTTTTTTGATTTCACTCTTGAAACATCCCAATTAAGAATTTCACAACAAATCTTAATAAAATCCCAGACAGATTCCTGATGTCCTGTCGCAAGAACAAAATCTTCCGGTGACTTTTGCTGGAGCATTTTCCACATTCCTTCTACATACTCTCGCGCATGGCCCCAATCTCTTTTTGCATCTAAATTACCTAGGTATAAACAATCATCTAAACGACAAAAAATCCGAGCTAAACCCCTTGTTATTTTTCTTGTTACAAACGTCTCTCCTCTTAAGGGACTCTCGTGATTAAAAAGAATTCCATTACAACCATAAATTCCATATGATTCGCGATAGTTTTTTGTTATCCAGTAAGCGTAAAGCTTTGCAACTCCATAAGGACTTCTTGGATAAAAGGGAGTGGTTTCAGTTTGCGGAGTCTCCACAACCTTACCGTAAAGTTCGCTTGTTGATGCCTGATAAAAACGAATGTTTTTTTCAGCTTTTAACAGTTTAATAGCCTCTAAAAAACGTAAAGTTCCTACAGCGTCAACGTTTGCGGTATATTCGGGTATATCGAAACTTACTTTCACATGACTTTGAGCTGCTAAGTTATAAATTTCATTTGGCATTATTTTTTGAGTAAGTTTGATAACATTTGTGCTGTCAGTCATATCTCCATAGTGAAGAATAAGCTTTCGACTTTGAGAATGAGGATCTTCGTAGTAATAATCAATTCTTCGCGTGTTAATACCGCTAGATCTTCGCACAATACCGTGAACCTCATATCCTTTATTAATTAAGAATGCTGCTAAATAAGCACCATCTTGGCCCGTAATTCCAGAAATCAAAGCTTTTTTCATTCTTTCAGTATTATATTAATTTAAATATTTGTATATTTTGATTATTGAATATCATAATAAAAATTATTTCTAAAAAGCAGCTTAGTTCTTTGAGCAAAAATTAGCTGTTCCAGAAACATATAGCGATTGAGTTATGTTCAATACTGAATAAACAGAGTTTGGCGCATTTAAAACTTCAAAGGGTCTAAAACTCATTTCGTAAGTAATAGCTCCCCTACCTGTATTAGATCGATCATTTGGATACAAAACTGCTGGTGTTCGAGTAGCCCACCCCAAGGCAGATGGATTTTCTGGACCCAACGACGTAGACGTTAAATGACTCCCTTGATGATCGTCGTAAAAACGATTGCTTGTAATTGCTTCAAAAGTATCTTCACCTGGAAGTATGAATCCAAAAAGCTTTAAAGTTTTTGCAGAAATCGTTGAGCTAGCGCTTAAAAGATCAATACTTCGAAAAGTGGAGAATCCTAGAGAAGATTTCAATCTAAACAAAGTATCATAAACCGAATGAACTACACCTGAGGCTAAATAAAAATTCGGTGTCACCAAAAGAGCTTCGCACTTGTCGACAGAAGCATCTACATTTGAATATCCAGTTGAAGGAGAAAGCGGAAAAAACTTAAGGCTTTTTTCGAATACAATCTCAGCACCAGAAGGATTAATCCCCAGATCATCCAAAAACCCCACGCTGAAGGATTTCGATCTAATATCGCTTGGCGATTTATATATACCTCTTGAAACTAAAATAGAAGTGATATCGCTTCTTAATCGAGTCACACAATTTAAATCAACTCCACAATAAACACTCCAATCACCTTGCATCAAATTATCTAAAAATTTTTGAGAGAAAAATAAAATTGTGGAAGTAGGAAGCATTGCCCTGAGCGCCTCATGAGAAGAAACTAATACCTTATCAAAAGCTTGACTCGTGGTAAGAGGTTTTGAAGCCAACCACCGAAGAGACTTAGTCGTTGGTTGTGAAACAATAACAATTTGATTAGTTAAATATTTCCGCACATCATTTAAAGCACTTGCAATCACTCGACCATCCAAGTGGTATTCTCCAACATATGATTTGGGGAAAGAAAGACCTCCATCGAGTCGTCTTATTTGATTAGATCCGTTTCGATCGGCTCCATAAGATGGAGAATTTGCTTCTAAGTAAAGTAAAATCTTGTCGTCTCTTAGAGCACTCGCAGCAAAAAAATCTGCAAGAGCCTCAAGCAGCATATCCATATCGTAATGCCCTGGAGTTTCCATAACGCTTGGATTTAAAACATGCTGAAAAGAATGAGCAACTTCATGATAAATCACGTCTGCTTCATCACTCACATTGTACGGAAAACTCGGGTCATCTTCTCCATAAAACATAAGAGCTCCCAATTGAGAGCTCGAATAATTAATTATATATCCGGTCTCAAAAGGAGATCCCTTAACAATTGCAAAAGCAGGAATAGGAAAAAGATTTTTTCCGTTTACCTGAAAATCAATATCTGGAAAAAGTGACTGAGCATATCTATAGGCACCACTTGTATGGGCATAAACCATGTAAGCTTGAAAATCTTTATTACTCCAAGGGATTTTACTTGAACCATAGGCATTCAGACGAGGAGAGTTTTTATCATCTGGAGAATAATAAACATTAACTGTCGATCCACTTAGATTTCCATTTGAACTCAACAGATCGTACAACATTACACTTTGCCTGTTTAATGTTTCTAAATTATCGCCCGCATCAACTAAATATCCAGCGCTTTGAACAGGGCTTCGACTCCAAAGGCCTAGAGTGTTTGTTTGATTTGGGGTTGAATTATTTCCTGGGGAAGTCAAGCTTCTTTCAGGTGCTTGCTGTACCAAACAAGACTGCAGAAAAAAGCTCGTCAAAAAAAGAAAAAATAATTTTCTTCCAAAATAGCGCACAGTCTGTACCTCTTTAAAGAATGACAGAATGCTCGGGCTTTTTTATTAATTTTTAGTTAAGTCTTGCAAAAAGAAAAACCCCCGATCTCTTTCGAGACCGAGGGTTTTTATGAAGAACAATATTTTGACTGTTCGACTTATTAGAAGTC
>JBILWH010000061.1:0-6647 GCA_044370015.1 Bdellovibrionota bacterium
AAACCAAACCCTTATCAAAACTCAAAACACTCAAGTTTTAGACAAGCTAGAATCAGTCGTTAAATCTATTGGTAATTCAAAAACTATCTCAACCGTAGAGGTTCAAAAACTAAATTCTCTTAGCAAAAAAAATATAGACAAAACTCATGAACAAGCATTTGAATCCATGAAAATCGTTTGCAAAGAAATCATTAATCTTAAAAAAGATATTAAATACGATAGTCTCGAAATAGTTGCAAATTCTGCCTACAAAATATTTGGGCCAGCAGCTCTCGAAGATTGGGTTATAAGAAATGAAATTGCAGGCACAAGAGAAAGCCTTCTCCTTTTACATAAAATAAAACCTAACATTATTGGCGCAAATAACTCTTATCCTATCAAAACCATAAATGAAGCCGAGATAAACGAACTAACAAAAAGTAAAGAGTTAAAAAATGTACTTCCATAAAAAAATAATATTACTATCTATTCTGATCTTGCCTCTAACGGTCTTTTCCGCAAAATACAATAGCGACGACCCACATGCCCCCATATATCGAAAACTTGATTCAGACATTGCAGCCACAAGAATGTATATGTTTGGATATTTAAAAAGCAAATACGAAAGCAACTTGAATGAATATAATTTTACTCGCCTTCTAGAATACAACAAACTTTTTAACGGTCTTGAGACCGAATACTTGAATTTACGTGATAGTACTCACACCATCTTCGATGAATTTAACAACCTTCGCTCAATTTTTGAAAAAAGAAGGCTTACAACAAATGAGACAAATGAAATAGTAATTCAACTGAATTTTTTAATTGAAAAATTAGCCAAAAAAATTAATCTTCTCAAAGAAATATCCAAAGAAGCAGATTCATTAGTTGAAGCATGGAAAATTCGAGGGTCAAAAACTGTAATAAATCATCATGCAAAAATCTTTAATCCTATCAATAGCTTTCCAATACCCAATTTAAAATTAAGTGGCGACTTAAAAAGCTACAGCACTACAATCGTAAACGCCTACGTCCCGGGTTTCAACGTTTTTACTAGAAAATACGAAAATGAAGGCAACAGAGACGAGGGAAGTAGCATCCTTAATTTTCTTGATAACATCATCGGAAGCTCTAAAGCCAAAAGAGATCATGAAAAAAAGCTATATGATTTGATTAGCGAATTTAGACAGGCAAACTTCGAAGCTGTTAAAAAACTAGACGATCAAAAATATGAGATCATAAAAAAATCCATTGAAGAGAATCTTCCTGAAAGCTTTTCAGGTAATGGTGTGACATTTAACTTAAAAAAAGAATCAACTGAATTAAAAGAAAAAGCAAAATCGGCTGCTAAAAGCTTAGAAATCAAACTTCAAGAGATGAAAGAAGTGACAAAACTTGCAAACAAAAACCTTGGCCAAGACCTTCAAAAAATGGTTGAGGCAAAAAACGCTAGTTTTTTAGATGCTCTCAACAAAAAAAGAGACCTCGACATAAAACTCTCTACCGAGCTTGACAAAGAATCACAAAAAATTATCTCTGAAAAGGGAACTCAAATAAAAGATTCTCTCAAAAAAGAAAACACAACCAATACCGATGAAGCTTACTCAAGTTTATCTGAAATTTTTCAAAACGATGCTTTGTTAGCCGAAAAATATTTAAAAGGTACTCTCTACAACAAGGAAAAAAACTTTCTATTTAACGATAAAGAATTTTTAAACTCTTACCCTCTTAACTCATGGTCAGTTTTTATTCGCCAACTCTTTTCGGAGACAATTCCACAATGAAAAAGCATTTCATAATTCTAACCCTTATCAGCTTCCACAAATTAGCCCTTGCTCAAGACAAGCCAAGTAACTTTAAAGAGCAACTTAATCTTGGCGAGATTCTTAACCTTTCCCCAGAGGAAAGCACAAAAAAAGAAACCACTCGCCAATCCAACAATCCAGAATCAATAGAAAAATTCCTAAAAAGCGGACTTGCTTATCTCGCTGAAAAAAATAAAAATAAAAAAACCTTTCAATTTAAATCAGAAACCGGGCCCCTTACCTATTTACCTAAAGAACTAAGCACAGAAGAAAAAAATAGATCTTTTCTTGATTTTCAAAAATGCGCATTAAACTCTCTGCCTATCGTTAAGCATCTTTTAGGAAAAACTCTGCTCAGCTCATCTCCCGCTGAGATCGACGATGACTACAACAGTTTATCCGAAATAAGTAAAAATCTTTTTAGCAGTTTAAAAAATGGTCAACTTATATGCGGACCCTTCTTAGGAAAAAAAATATTTCTTGTTTTTTTAGAGGGCGAAGCAAAGCAATTTCTTTCTGAACAAGCAATCTTTCTTTCGATCGTAACAAGAATCAATGATCCACACTCTTTTTCAACTGCTTGGATCATAACGGCCTTCACTCAAGGATTTAACAAGGACGCTACAAACAACGACTTCTGGAAAAGCTACTGGAAGTATTTAAGTTTAGAAATTTTAATCAAAAATAATTTTTATTTTATGTCTCCAGACGAATTTTCTCTCAAAATTCTCAACAAGGAATGGGATAAAGCTAAAAAACAGCAACTAGAAGAAACTCACACGGCTCTTAAAGAGATTTAAACCTCGGTACTCTTTTGCCTTCAAATTCAACTGTTTCTTGGAACATTTTCTCAGGACGCACCCAGAGCTTTCCGAGTTTATTTTCATAAAGCGCTTCGTATAAGACAAGCATTTCAAGACTTTCACTATGCCGAACAAGTCCGTGCACCTTGTAACGCTTTCCCTTGTAATGCTCATAGATGCCGCCCACTACGACAGAGGATTGACTTTGAGTGTTTGTGCTCACAAAAAACAAGCATTGCATACAATTGTATGGGTGTCTATATTTAGAGGATATGTCCACCTCAGAAAACGCGCAATCCACCCAGCTGCACGACGGTTGCCCGCTTTTTTTATCGCTCGTGCCCGCAGGTTTTCCTAGCCCCGCAGACGAATACCTTGATCGCGATATCAAGCTCGATTCTTTATTAATTAAAAACAAAAGCTCTACATTTTTTATTCGCGTTAGCGGTCATAGCATGAAAGATGCGGGAATCCTCAATGGCGATCTTCTCATCATCGATCGATCGCTGAAAGCCACCGAAGGATCCATCGTTCTTGCGGTTGTCGATGGAGAATTTACCGTCAAGCGACTTCACTTTTCCCAAGGTCAAACTTTTTTGCTTCCAGAGAACCCACAATACAACCCTATCGAGATCAAAGATTCCATGTCTTTTGAAGTCTGGGGAGTGGTCGCGCATGCCATCCATAGCTTCCGATAAAATTTTCGCCCTTGTTGATTGCAATTCCTTTTACTGCTCTTGCGAGCGAGTGTTTCAGCCTAAACTTCAAAACAAACCCGTGATTGTTCTCTCAAACAACGATGGGTGCGCCGTTGCTCGTAGTGACGAAGCCAAAGCCTTGGGAATCCAAATGGGAGATCCATTTTTTAAAATCAAATATCTCGTAAAAAAATACGATGTAAAAGTTTTTTCTTCCAACTACTCTCTCTATGGAGACATGAGTCGACGAGTGATGCAAACGCTTGCGCTTTTTTCTCCGGACATGGAAGTTTACTCGATCGATGAAGCTTTCTTATCTTTTAAGGGATTTGAACGAAGAAACCTCAGCGAATACGCGCTACAGATCAAAGAAAAAGTTTATCAAGACACCGGGATTCCTGTTTCGATTGGAATTGGCCCCACCAAAGTTCTTGCAAAAGCTGCCAATAAACTTTCTAAAAAAAATAAAGTTATGACCAAAGGAGTTTTCGATATCAGAGATCCCCTCGTTCAAGAAAAAGCTCTTCGATCTTTTCCTGTTGAAGACATTTGGGGTATTGGACGCAAATCCTCGCAAAAACTTTTGAATTACAATATTAAAACCGCACTTGATTTGCGCAACGCAAACGAGCAATTCATTCAAAAACTTTTAACCATTGTTGGTCGACGTATTCTGCAAGAACTTCGTGGAGAATCCTGCCTTGATCTAGAAGACATAAAAAATAAAAAACAAATTATTTCTTCGCGCTCATTTGGCCGCCCGGTCACCTCAATACAAGAACTACAAGAATCCATTGCAAATCACGTGACAAATGCCTGCGAAAAGCTGCGAAGACAAAAATCCGCGGCTCAAAGTCTCTCGGTTTTTATTCAAACCAATCCCTTTAAAAATACTCCTCAATACTTCAACTCCGCTCACGCCACTCTTTTATCCAGCACTTGTGTCACAAATAAACTAATTCACAAAGCCTTTGAATTACTCACGTCTATTTACGAAAAAGGCTTCGAATACAAAAAGGCAGGAGTTTTTTTGTCATCGATTCATCCACAAGGAAGCTCACAGCTAGATTTGTTTAGCAGCTTCGACACTCCTCAAGAGATGAATCTTATGCGTACGATAGATGGCATTAACGAACGAGAAGGAAAAAACACCGTAAAATTCGCTGCCTGCGGAATTCATCAATTTTGGAAAATGCTCAGCCAAATGAAAACGCCCGCCTACACCACACGAGCAAGCGAGTTTTTACAGGTGAAGATTTAAGATTTAAACTTTCTTTCTTTTACATTTAGGCTCTGAGAAGAAATTGAATAAACACACGACTCTTTAGCGATACCCGTAAAGCTTACGCCAAGACCAATAATACTATTTTCTTCTAAAACACTTCCTGGACCAATAACAGATTGAGCGCCTATCCAAACGCCATCACCCACATTTATAGAATCAACCTTCATTGGAAAATCCGCTCTTGACCAGTCATGATTACCTGTACACAAATAAGCGCCTTGAGAAATACAAACATTAGAAGATATTTTTACATGTGTAAGATTATCAATCCAAACACTTTCCCCAAACCACACATTATCTCCAACCTCTAAAAACCAAGGACACTTTACAGAAATATCATGTTTAAGAAGACACCCCTTACCAATTTTAGCTCCGAACAAACAAAGTAAAAATTTTCTAACACATGAAAAAGCGATAAGAGGGTTTCTTAATAAAAGAAAATTTAAAACATGCCAGACTAGTCGAAAAAAACGTGACCTGCCCCAACTAAATGGCTCTAATCTAAAACTTGATAAATCAACTTTTTTCAAAATATAAAAAATCCTATAATTTATATTTTGTCATAAATTATAAATTTGATATAGAGCTATTTTTTTAATTTCTTCTTGAAGAACATGTTTTTCCAAAGGCGTTAAAGCATCTATCCTCAAAACCAGGGTTAGAAGGAAAGCAAATATTGTAATTCACCAAGTTAGCTCCAAGACCCTCATTATAAATATCCAGCTCAACGGCCTTTTCCTCTAAAGAAACGGGGTTCTTTAAGAGAGTTTTATATCGACCACGCACAAGCTCAGAGTTTAAAGAAACTGGTGTTTCTTTTGCCGCTTCAACAAGAACTAAATCCTTTGAAACCTGTAAAAAAGAAGCAATAGGCTGCTCATTTTGTAAATTCAAACAAGCATGTATCGACTTAGAATAAATTTTCGTAGAGGGTTTAAAACTTAAATACGTAGCCGTTAACAACGAAGCATTCTGCGACAACCCAAAAGGAGCTCCTCGAGTTCCAAAAACTTTTAACGCACCCCTCATAAAAGGACGAACCCTTGAGCGACATTCAACCTGAGTCCAGGATTCATAAATAAACGAATAATACGTTAACTCCTCAAGCGTTAGCTGCTGAAGATATTTATTCTCAGAAAAATCTGCGACTAAACTTGTCTCCTCTGAACTTAAAGCCTCTGGCATAGAAATAAGAAGGTTAATCCAGGCATCTCTTAGAGCAATAAATTCAGAATGTGTTTTCTGTGAGTAAAAAGACAAAAAGTCTCTATATGTTAAAGGCAACCTAGAAGCTTTATTTAAGTCTTGAACTTTAGCGTGAAAATCAGCAAGAGAGTTCCGAAAAGGACTCACTTGCGCTTTTGCAAAATTCCCAAAAGACAGAGTTAAGATCATTATAAAAATTTTATTTTTCATGGTTCATTCCCAACTTTCGATAAAATCTCATAAGGCCTCAAGGTTAAATCTTTGTAGTTATCCCTGAAACACTCATACATCCCATTTAAAAAAGCAACTGTTTTCACAGCTGTTTCCGTACAAGCTACGTAGCTTTTTTTAACTCCTTGAATGAAAGCTTCCCTATCCGTCAACATACAGGCTGCTTTCCATGCACACTTTCCAGTTTCACTACAAACACGTGAAAAGCCTTCTTTCGTGTCTCCTATGAACCGATTAACACCATCCCTTTGAACGTATCGGTCAATCGCAGTATCTCTTAATTCACGCGTACGAAGCGTAGGCCCTATTTTTTTATAACTAGAAACCGACAGACCAGCACTGATTGTGGGACCAACAATTGTTTGATTGGAACCTACTCCAAGGCTCAATCCGGCCGCGACCGAATCACAACCGCTCATACCTAGACGCAAAACATCTAAGAGAAGTTTACTTAAAAAAGGAAAATGATCTGAATCTAAAGAGGACTCTACAATAAATGCTAGCTTGTCTTTTGAAGGAAGCAGAGATGCAAGTTTGCTGTCATAAGATGATTTTTTAGAGTATTCAAAAAACTTCTTTGAATTGTTTCTTAAATTTTCGGAAACCTTATCAAATCCACAGCTCAAATGAGTAGGTTGCT
>JBILWH010000062.1:0-6633 GCA_044370015.1 Bdellovibrionota bacterium
CGCATGGGCTTTCGTCTTGGTTTCGAGTCTCTTTTTGTTGAGTCGTGCCCCTAAAAGAAAATGGCATCCGTGGACTCTTGGAATTATTTTTGTCTGGGGAACACTCGCTTTAATTTTTCATAATCACTCTGTTTTTGCCTCAGCTTTTATGACCCTGGCTCTTTTTCAACTCTATCTTACACTTTCGCATCACATGACCGAGCACACAGGCGATGATGAATGCTGCACCCATCCCGAACACCCTCACCATCATCACAAAAGTCATTCATCTAAAAAAGGAAAGCACTCCCCATGACGGATGGCTCAAAAGGTCAGATGGCTCTTCCTATTCAGTTTTTCAGAGAACTGGATCGTAATTTTCATAAAGGTGGACGAAGCTTTTATTTTTTTGATTTGGACGACAATGTTTTACACCTCCCTTCTGAGCTTGTTTTATTTAAAAAAAATGATTCTTCTATGAAAAGCGTCTCCACTGAAGAGTGGATCGACTTTAAAGAACACATGAACAATTCGTCTTCTCCGTGGTTTGAGTACGAAAGTCGCTTTGATGAGCGCTACAATTCTTTTATGAATTTTCGAGATCGCACGATCGATCCTAAAACTGAAGAACAGGCTCTCATCATGGATCTTCGCCGCGCCTTGAATGATCCCCAAGTAGAATGGAAGGGTCCCTCGTGGAACTTCTTTGCTTACGCGGTTGAGAACTCCAGGCCTCTGTCGATCATCACAGCTCGCGGGCATCACCCCCACACTATCAAACGCGCCATCAATCACCTTGTTCAAACAAGAGATCTTGTGACTCATCCGAATTATCTGGGCGTTTACCCGGTTTCTCATACACCTACTCGAGTTGAGCTAGACGACAAAAATTTACAGCTTGGCGTCCCCGAACTTAAAAAAAGAGCAATTCATCAGTCCGTTAAAGATGCCTTTGATTGCTATGGGTACAATCCACATCACCGTTTTGGAATGTCGGATGATGATCCAGAAAATCTTAAACTTATTTTAGAAGCTTTTGCTGAGCTCAAAAAAGAATTTCCTGAAAATGCTTTCTTTGCGTTTAACACGCAAAATCGAAAACTCGTCAAACATGAAGTGACCATTGGTGGAGGCATCGATGAAAACGATGTAAAACCACACCAAGGAAAACTTTTTGATGATGAATGAATGGGTTGTTTTTCACGTTGCGATTATTGGATTACTTTTTTTAGACCTTGCTGTTCTCAATCGCAAAGCTCACGTCATTGAATTCAAAGAGGCTCTGAAGTGGAGTGCCTTTTGGATCTCTCTAGGGCTTGCTTTTGGTTTGTATATCTATCTTTCACGCGGATTTGATTCGGCACTCGAATACTACGCAGCCTACATTATTGAAGAATCCCTTTCAGTCGACAACCTCATGGTCTTTGCCGTTATTTTTGCGGCCTTCAATATCGAACGCAAGCATCAGCACCGTCTTCTTTTCTGGGGAATCATGGGCGCTATCATCATGCGCGCAATTATGATTACGGCGGGAACTCAGCTCATACAAAAATTTCATTTCATCATGTATATTTTTGGAGCCATTCTTCTTTTTACAGGGATTAAGTTTCTCCTTTCAAAAGGCGAAACTCATTTCGATCCAAAAAAATCAAAGGTTTTTCACCTAGCAAAAAAAATTCTTCCCATTACAGACGAGCCTCACAATGGGCATTTCTTTCGCTACGATCCCCATAGCAAACACCATTCATTTACTTTATATTTTATCGCCTTATTAATTGTAGAAAGCACGGATGTGTTGTTTGCAATCGACTCTGTTCCAGCCGTGTTGGCCATCAGTCGAGATACTTTTGTGGTTTACACATCAAACATCGCAGCCGTGATGGGCCTTCGCTCATTGTTTTTTGTTCTGGAAGATCTGATAAAAAGATTTCACCTATTGCAGCCTGCTTTGGGTCTTGTTTTGAGCTTTGTAGGAATCAAAATGCTCATTGAAAAATGGTACGTCATTCCAGTAGGCGTGAATCTTTCAATCGTCGTAGGAATTCTTATGAGCGCGGGAATCTTATCTAAATTGACTCCGCAAAAAACCTAAAGAACGTCTTCTTTACTAAGTGATTTTATATATAAATAAAGTGAATCCGCTGCCACTTCGGGAAGTAATCCGTATTTTTCTTTGTACTTCTTGAGCCAGGCGCGACTTGGTCCACCCGCTACACCCAACATCTGTCCGTTGTAGGGAGCTGCTTTTGAAGAATCGTACCAAGGTTGCTTAAAGCTAGAGTTGTGCGCAATCGCACCCTTGAGAATAAGGTGAGTGGTGGCTTGCTTCATCTTTGAGCGAAAACCCTCTTTGTCTTTTGCAAAAGCGCCATCACCCCCTAAAATCTTATAAATCTTCCAAGTTTTAGGTTTTTGAAGATTTGCAGCTTCTTTTACAGTACCGTTTACGCCTCCAACACCGTGGCAATAGACACAAGAATTGGCGCCACTTTGGTTGTAGAGTCCATTTCCCATCGCTTCTCGAGCAATATTTGGATTTAACTTAGGGTTTGAAGCACTTTGCGCGCTTAAAAAGTAAGAAATAAAGAAAAAAGTGAAAAAAATCTTCGTGGACACTAGCAAAACGTTGCGCATAAGGATATTTCTAAACGGAATTGTTCAAAGGGCCAAGTGCTTTTTGAAGGATTAAAAAAAAGCTGGTTAAGATATTAAAAGCTTTTAATGGCTTAAGGATAGCTTAAGGTCAGGTAGCTCAGTCGGTAGAGCAGAGGATTGAAAATCCTCGTGTCGGGGGTTCGATTCCCTCCCTGACCACCACTTTTTTAACATTGATTTAAATCTCTATAAATCTCGAGCGCAATACATGCACCCAACCCACACTCACTACCTCACTCCCTTTAAACAAATCGTTGCTCAAAGCCTAAAAACCACTCTGGCCACCCTTGCCCCCCAATTTAAAAGCGAAAACATCGAAAATTCTCTTGGAGTTCCTCCTTCAATCGAAATGGGACAATTAGCTTTTCCCTGCTTTCCCCTAGCGAAAGAATTAAAAAGCGCCCCACCAAAAATCGCTGCTCTCATAGTGGATGAAATAAAAAAATCACTCCCCGTTCTGATCAAAGACGTCAAAGTTGCGGGTGGATACGTAAACTTTTTCATCAATTACAATGAAAGCGCTCAAAGTTTTTCGAAAAGCGTTTTTGAAAAAAATTACTTTAAAGAACTGTCTCACATCAAACGTGAACAAATCGACATCGAATACTCACAGCCAAATACCCACAAAGCTTTGCACTTGGGACACATGCGCAATCTTTTTTACGGTGACTCCGTTTCTCATTTGTTAGAGAGCGTTGGCTACAAAGTCATCCGTACAACTTACCCCGGAGACTTAGGCGCCCACATTGCACGCGTTCTTTGGTACCTCAAACAAATCCCACGAGAAACGTGGCCAAAGGGCGCTGACAAAGCCATCTGGCTCGGCAAACAATACGCCCTTTCGACTCAAGCCATGAGCAGCTTAGGTGAAGTGGAAAAAGAAAAAGCCACAAAAGAGATTCAAGAAATCCTTCGCAATCTTCAAGACCTCAAGGGCGACGATTACGCTCTTTATCTAGAAACTCGCGAGTGGTCTCTTGCAGAGATGAAAAGAGTTTACGAATGGTCGAACTCGCATTTTCACAAGTGGTACTACGAAAGCGAATGCGATGAAGCTTCTCGAAAACTCGTAGAAGAATATCTTCAAAAAAATATCTTCCAAAAAAACGAAGGTGCCGTCGGTGTTCAACTTGGAAACCACAAGGGAGAAGATCTTGGGTTTGCCTTACTTCTCAAAAGCGACGGAAACGGACTCTATCTTACAAAAGATCTCGAATTGATTCGACGAAAATTCTCAGACGCTCATACAGCGCGAGCGATTTACATCGTTGATTCACGACAAAAACTTCACTTCAAACAACTTTTCAAAGTGGCAGAGCTCATGGGCTTTCCTCAAGCTACTCGCTCTGAACACCTGAGCTATGAAAGTGTGAACGACGAAAAAGGAGAAGCTTTTAGCTCTCGCGATGCCAGAGGACTAAGCCTTGAAGAACTTAGAGACCAGATTGAAAACATTGTGACGAAAGACTATCTCGATCGCTACAAAGATGAATGGTCCTCAGAAGAGATTAAAAAAACTTCTCAAAAGATTACTCTTGCGGCTTTAAAATACGGAATGCTTCGCATTGATCCCTCGTCTCCAATTAAATTTATTCTTTCTCAGTGGATTGCTCTTGAGGGAGAAACAGGACCTTACCTTCAATACGTGACCACTCGCTGCAAGAGCCTTCTAACAAAAGCCGGGGAGATTGATTTTTCAAAGGTAACTTTAGAACTCACGACTTCGCAAGAAGAAGAACTTTATTACGCGCTTTATCGTTTTAACGAAATAGTAGAAGCAGCCGCGCATGAATACCGCCCCAATCACTTAGCAAATTACTTGTTTGATATCGCAAAACTCTTCAATCGTTTTTATAAAGATTGCCCTGTTTTGAACGTCGAAGAAAAAATCAAAAACTCGCGTTTAACTCTTGTGAAACTCACTCTTGAATTCTTGGAAGAGGGATTTAAGCTTCTGAACATACCGACGATTGAGCGAATGTAAGAAAACAGCGCAAAAGACCAAAAAAATCAAGAACTCTTTTAAAATTAGTCAAATCAAGTAAACTTTAAAGATGTCTCAATACTTTAAAAACAAAAAAGGGCTAGGCCTTATGGAAGTCATCGTTGCTTCAGCAATTTTTTTAATTGTAGGTCTTGCCATGAAGGACATGGTTCTGTCCTCCTTTAAAGCTCAAAAAAAAGTTGAAAACTCGCTCGACTTTATTGTGCTAAAAACAACGGTCAAAATGATTTTAGATGACAATAAAACCTGCAAAAATTTTTTTAAAAACTCAGCGGGTACACAAGTTGCAAAATACAAACCTGGAACTAATTTTTCAGATGAGGAAAAGTTTGGATCATTGGTGCTCGCATCATCACCCATCGCAAAGATCGGACAAGATCTAGGCGGCGGATTATCCGTCAAAACTCTGGAGCTTAAAGATTTAGGAGTTAATGCCACTATTGGCGGTCATCCATCATATATGGCTGAATTAATTATTGAAGCAGAAAAACCAGGAGCGCCTGACGTTCAGAGAGTGATTTCAAACAGATCAAACCCTTTTCGTTTAAAAATCGTCGCAGATAAAACCACTTCCGATATCATTGCCTGTTCCACAGATCTTGCTGGAAGCGATGAAAATAATTCAAACGACAGTTCCAGCAGCTCAAGTGCATCCAGCACAACAAGCACAGGAGATTTTGTTGATGCGGGTGGTTTTTTAATTCAATCTCGAATGTCAAAAGGACTTAATTTTTATGATGCTGCACTTTCTTGCGCAAATATAAATGCAACCCTTTGTTCATGGGCTCAATGGAGTGTAGCTTGCCACAAAGGATTACTTTCTGATGTCATTTTTGGAAGTGGTGGGATTTACGAATGGATCGACGGTTATGCAGCAAGCTATGATGCGGTTGTATTAGCAAATCCCAAAATTTATAAAAACTGTCGATATCCTAGCAGAGGTACTCCCGGAGCAGTAAATTTAGGGTTTAGATGTTGTCGCGCTAAAGCATCCGGATCTAATCAACCTTGAAACACATCTTATTAAAGATCTCTGAAATTAAAAAACTTAATTTGAGTTAGCTAATTTTTAGGAATCATGCACATGTAAGTCGGTTTTTATTGACACTTTTTAGGCAAACGGGCGTAGATAAATGCGATGAATGACAAAGAAACCGTCATCAATAACTTTGACCTAAAACCTCTTGAGGGAGAAGGTGGTTATTTTAGAAGAACCTATTGTTCGAGTGATTCTGTTCAGGCTGTTACTCTTTCTGGGAAAAACGTTCAGAGACCCAAGTCAACATCTATTCTTTTTCTTGTAGGTGGAGAAGACTTTTCAGCTTTACACAAATTAGAATTTGATGAGTTTTATCATTTTTCAGATGGAGACTCCTGTGAACTTTTCTTAATCGACAACACCGGAAAAAGTCACAAAATTATTCTCGGAAAAGATATTTCAAAAGGTCACGTTCTTCAATTCATGGTTCCTGCTGGCTGGATTCAAGGACTACGTTCATTTGGTGAGTGGAGCCTCGTAGGCACAACCATGAGCCCAGGTTTTGATTTTGACGACTTTTCCTTACCAACACAAAAAGAACTTTTAGAAAATTATCCAAACTTAAAAAAAGAAATCCTCAGGTTTACAAGATGCTAAAAGAAAGGATTATTCTCTTTTTTGTTTTTGCTATTTTAAGCATCAAATCCCTCAGTGCCGACTCTTTAAAGAAATTAATCATCATTCACAGCTATCCTTCTGGAGAGTGGACTCATGAGATTAACGAAGGAGTAGAAGAAAGCCTTAAAAAAGAAGCAATAAGCTTGGAAATAAAATCTATCATTTACCATTCAGAATACTGGAGACTCAAAGATCCACCCGCACAAAAACTAGAACAAGAGCGAATCATAAAAGAATCAAAAGAATACAATCCAGACATCATACTTTTGTGCGATGATGAAGCCACTGATTTACTAGCAACTCGATTAATCGATCTAAAAAAACCTATCTTTGTCAC
>JBILWH010000063.1:0-6495 GCA_044370015.1 Bdellovibrionota bacterium
AGGAGGTCAACGTGAAGAAAACATCGAAGTACTGCTTAAAAAAATCAATGAGCACGGGCTCGATCCAAAAGTTTTCGAATGGTATTTAGATCTTCGTCGCTACGGCTCAAGCCCCAGCGCAGGATTTGGTCTTGGAATCGAGCGTCTCACAGCGTGGATTTGCGGAGTCGAGCATGTCAGAGAATGCATCCCCTTCCCGCGAATGCTTTACAGATTAAGTCCTTAAACAATTGGAGTTTTAAAATGCGTTATTTTTTTTATTCACTTATTTTTCTGAGTTTCTTTTCCTTTGGAGAGATATTATTTCCTTCTTTCCCAAAAACTGAAGATGAAATTGAAAGCTTAAGTAAAACGGCCCACGATCTTCTTGAAAAAAGCTATGATCAAGTCGCTGCGACTTCTCTCAATGAATTAAATTTTGAAAATACTTTTAAAAAACTCGACATCGCCGATTCTGAATTTGCAGCGATTACCTCTAGAATTAGCGTTCTCTCTTCTTTAAGCCCCAATGCAAAACTTAGAAAAAAAGCTTCAGATGCGAACGCAAGCCTTAATGCTTTTGCCTCAAACTTAAATCTCAGAACGGATGTCTTTCAGATTTTAAAAAGCTTAAGTGAAAAACCTGAATTTCAAAAACTCAATTCAAACGATCAGCGTGTTGCAAGTTTGTATTTGAGAAATTTTCGCAAATCAGGAGCAGAACAATCCAGCGAAAAAAGAAAAGACATCGAAAAACTTCAAAACCAAATATCTTCGCTGACTTCTGAATTTAGCCAAGCCCTAAGTGGTGCAGGGACGAAAACCACATCCTTTTCTTTTGAAGAAACTTCCAACCTTCCCTCCTTTGTTTTAAAAATGATGGAAAAATTCAAAACAGATAAAGACTTTCAGATTCCCAATGGAAATCAAAACCTTCAGATTGCTATCGAAAACAATTCAGATAATGCTGCTCTTCGAGAAAAAGCTTGGCAAACCCGACAAAGCTTTGCAAAAGACGAGACCCTCTCTCTTGCAACAAAAGTCATAAACTCTCGAAAGACTCTTGCAAAAGCCCTGGGTTATAACACATACGCTGACTACCAGGTTGATGGAAGAATGGCCCAAAAAACCGAAAACATTTACAAGCTCTACAACGAGCTTCTTCCCAAACTCGATAAACTAAAAGAAGTACAAAAACAAAGACTTCTAGATTTTAAAAATTCCCTTAAAAAAAACTCATATCAAACAGACAAAACTCTTTACCCTTGGGACGTGTCTTATCTTGAGCAAAAGATTAAAGAGCGAGATTACAATATCGACCCCGAATCACTAAGAGCCTACTTTCCGCTCAAAAAAGTTACTGCTGGAACTTTTGCCGTTTACGGAAAAATTTTCGGTGTCACTTTTGAAAAGTATAATGAAAGCTTCGACAAGTGGATCGACTCGGTTGATCTCTACAAAGTCATCGACAATCAAAATGGGCAAACGTTGGGACTTGTTTATCTCGATCTTATTGCTCGACCCGAGCTTGGAAAAAGAAATGGGGCATGGATGGGTGGCATCATCCCTCACCAAACCATTGGAACGAAAGTCACAAGGCCAACCGTTCACGTTGTGACTAACTTTAGACCTCCTCTCAAAGGGGCCGCGGACACCTATTTAAGCTTTGAAGAAATGACCACTTTTTTTCACGAATTTGGTCACGCGGTACATAACATCTTCTCAGACGTTCCCCATTATTCCCTTTCACAAGATTCAGTTGCATGGGATTTCATAGAAACTCCCTCGCAAATGATGGAAGAATTTTTAGAGGACTATCAAATCATTTCTCAACTCTCGGCTAAAGAGGATACCCAAGCCCCACTCCCAAGAGACATTTTTGAAAAAGTCATCGCTTCTTCCAAAATCACCTCTGGATATCACTGGGCAAGACAAGTGGCCCTTGGAAAAATGGACCTTTCTTACTACGACCGCCAAGTTGAACTCCCCGATTTAAACGATCAAATGGTTTCAGACATGTCAGATGCCGCCCTTTCCACTTACTGGCTACCCGTCCCAGAAAACACTGCCATGGTGACGCGCTTTCAACATATTATTTCAGGTGGATATTCTGCGGGATATTACGGTTACTTGTGGTCAAAAATTGTAGCTGCTGACTGTGCTAATCAATTTCGGTCTAGCCCTGATGGATTTTTAAATCCTCTAGTCGGAAAAAAATGGCGAGATCAAGTTTTAGCTCGAGAAAATCAGGCCGAAGCCTCTGTGCTTGTCCGTGATTTTTTGGGCCGAGATTACAACTCTGACGCTTTTATTAAGACTCTCGATCGCTAAGATTCCTGTCTTCGCTTTAATCTCAACGTAATTAGAGTGGATATTCTAATGGCTCTAAGATAAAAGAATTTATCATGGCTGAAAATGAGTACGTTGGTTCAATCGATAAAGGACTTGAAGGTGTTGTTGCGTGTACAACAAAGATCAGCAGTATCGTCAATGCCACCCTTTGCTACAGAGGTTACGAGATTGAAGATCTTGCCGAGAAATCAACTTTTGAAGAAGTTATATACTTACTCTGGAATAATCGACTTCCAACAGCTGCAGAACTCTTAACCTTTAAGCAAGACCTTCACCGTGAAAGTGTTTTAGAAAGCTCCTACCTCAATCTCCTGAAAGAAGTTATGAGAGATTTGCCAAAGGGCACTCATCCCATGGATTTCTTGAGAACAGCGATTTCTCTCTCCTCTTTTTACGATCAAGACGTCTCCGACGATAGCCCTCTTGCAGTTAAACGAAAATCACTTCGCCTGACAGCAAAAGTAGGCTCTATCGTGGCAGCTTATGAGCGCATTCGAAACGGTTTAACTCCTGTTGCTCCAAAGCCTGAAAAAAATCTCGCGTGGAACCTTCTCTACATGATGAGTGGCAAAGAACCCTCAGAAGAAATTGCTCGCATCATGGACGTTGCGCTTATTCTTCATGCAGATCATGAGCTCAACTGCAGTACATTCACCACTCGAGTGATTTGCTCGAGTCTCTCAGACTTGCACTCAGCTATTGTGGGAGCAATCGGTGCCTTAAAAGGCCCACTTCATGGCGGTGCCAACACAGCTGTTATTCAAATGCTTCAAGAAATTGGAAGCCTTGAAAATGCGAAGAAATTTGTGAGCGAAGCCCTCACTCAAAAGAAAAAAGTTATGGGCATTGGTCATCGCGTTTACAAAAATGGTGACCCACGCGCTAAGATCCTTAAAGTCTTTAGCGAAAAGCTCACTCGTGTGGCAGGAAAACCTCACTACTATCAAATGAGTGATTTGATCGAAACTGAGATGCTTGAGAAAAAAGGCCTTACTCCGAACGTGGATTTTTATTCAGCTACTGTTTACGATTCGATGGGAATTCCTGGCGATCTTTTCACTCCAATTTTTGTCGTAAGCCGAATGTCTGGATGGTGCGCTCATGCCATGGAACAATGGGAAAACAATCGCATTTATCGCCCTCGCGGAGATTACAAAGGCGCAACAGGGCTTAAACATCCCTAAAGCACAAAGCAAATAAAATTATTTTTTTATCACTTCTGACAGGACAATTTGAACGTTTTTGGCTCCGACTTTCACAGGAAGCGTCCCAAAAAGGTCTCCGGGCTGACGCGCAAGCGGATCAAAGGCCCCATCCTCTTTTTGCTGAATCACACGTACGTTTAAATCCACAAAACCCTCAAGGCGAGTTCCTTGCATCATCACATTTTCTTGAGAAAGCCTAAATCGAAAAGGAAGCTTTCTTGGTGTTAATCGCAAAACAGCAAGAGGGGGCCCCCCTCCTCCAATAGGACGAGCAGAAATGAAAATCATATGTTTTTTTTCAGGAAGTTTAAGACCTGCTTTTATATTCACAATTCCATGAATCGCATCATCTTCTTGCTGTTTTTTGGATTGAGGATCAAAGCCCCCCAGAACTTCTTTTGTTGATTGAGCTTGCTGAAGACTTGTGGTTCTTCCTGTTGGGCCAGGGAATCTCTCTCGATTTGGTTTTTGCGAACAAGAAAGGAAAAATAAAAGTAGAAAAGAACTTTCTATAATTTTTAAAAAAGATTTTCGAATTAACTTAACCCGCATGCGACTTAAACCAACTATGAATCTCATCTAGAGTTACTTTTTCCTGAAAAGCTCCCTGAGCAGTTTTTTCGTTACCACCGCCACGACCCTTCCAATGGCCCACAAATTCTTTTAAGAAGGCTCCACTATGAAAAGAAAGCTTAGGGTCAGCCGTCACGATTAAATTCAAACCCGAAACAAGAACATGCGCGGCATCAGCTGTTTTATTTCTCAATTGATCAGCTACTTCTCGAAGAGAATTTACAGAAACATCTTCCATCATATGGACGATAATCTTCTTTCCTTTAAAATTTGCCTCTAACGAATTACCAGCAGACGAAGATCCAGAAGCTAATTTCTTTTCAAGTTCTTTGATCTTTTTCTCTAAATCAGTTTTTTCCTGAAGAAGCTTTGAAATTCTTACTGGAACCTGAGCCGATGGGACCTGTAACGTATGAGCTGCCTGATCAAGGGTGGATTCTTTTTCAAGAAGATAACGGACAAGAGCCTCTCCCGAACAAGCTTCAATACGTCTTGTACCCGCTGCCACACCTTCTTCGCGTAAAATTTTAAATCTTTGTATTTGCGAAGTTCGCTGAACGTGCAAACCTCCACAAAGCTCACGTGAAACAACTTGCGCTTTGTCGCTCTTTCCAATTGAAACCATCCGGACAGTATCGCCGTACTTCTCACCGAAGAGAGCCATCGCTCCCTCTTGAAGAGCTTCCTTGTAAGATTTAGTCGCAACATTCACCACTTCATCAGCTTCAATTTGATCATTTACCCATGTTTCAATTTTTTGTAACTCTGTTTCGCTCAAAGCTTTTCCGTGCGAAAAGTCAAAACGCAAGCGACTTTCATCCAAAAAAGAACCCGCTTGATGAACATGATCTCCCAAAGTCTCTCTTAGGGCCGCATGCAACAAGTGAGTCGCTGTATGATTACACCGAATCTTTGATCTTCTCGTATCATCCACAACAGCCTTTAAAGAATCGCCCACAGCCAAAGAGGAAGCACCTTCAATTCGCAAAGCTAAAGTTGCATCTCCAACTTTTTTACAAGTTGAAACCTTGAAAACATTTCCTTTTGAATCAATTAGCTGACCAGAATCCCCTACTTGGCCTCCGCTTTCTGCATAAAAAGGACAAGGATCTATTGCTATCCATGAAGAATTTCCCTCGCCTCTGTGAATAGCAAGAACCTTCGACTGAGTTTCAGCATTTTCGTAAAAAGTTGCTTTTGTGGAAAGAGCAGATTTCCATTCACGAACCTGTGGAGGAAGCGTCTCTGCTCCAGACCCCTTCCAATGAGCACGCGATTGTTCTTGCTGTTTTGAAAGCAAAACATCAACCTTTTGCATGTCGATAGTCAACCCACGCTCTCGAGCAATCAACTGAGTTAAATCAAACGGAAATCCAAATGTGTCGTAAAGTTGAAAAACTGCTTCCGCAGGAAGGCTTTTTGAATTTGATTTCTTAAGAGCATCTTCCAAAATTTCAAGCCCCCGATCAAGCGTTTCAAAGAAGCGCTCCTCTTCTTGCTTAAGAACTTCGCGAATAACGGACTCACGTACTTTAAGTTCTGGATAAACATCACCCAAAGAATTCAGGAGCGCAGGATAAAGCTCTCCCATAAAAGGATTATGCACACCTAGCTTATGACCAAAGCGAACCGCTCTTCGCAAAATACGTCTCAATACATAACCTCGACCCTCATTAGAAGGCTGCACTCCATCAGCAATTAAAAAACTTGTGGAGCGCAAGTGATCCACGATCACCCGCACGGCACATAGGTTTTCTCGAGATTGAAGATCAATTTTTTTCTTTAACTTATTTTCAAAAGTCGAATGTGTGACCTTTACTAAATCTGCAAGCAAATCAACCTCGTAGTTGGATTGCACGCCTTGCATGACAGTTGCCATACGCTCAAGACCCATGCCCGTATCAACCGAGGGCTTCTTGAGAGGAATAAGCGTTCCATCTTTTTGCCGATCATACTGCATGAAAACAACGTTCCAGAATTCAAGCCAGCGCTCTCCATCGACGTCTTTTCCTTGATCCCAAAAAATTTCTGAACACGGTCCACACGGGCCCGTATCTCCCATGGCCCAAAAATTATCCTCATCAAAACGCACAATACGATCTAGGGGAACACCTTCTTGCTTGTGCCAAATATCTGCACTTTCTTGATCGTCTTTATAAACGCTCACTCGAAGCTTATCCTTGGGAAGACCCAAGTCTTTTGTCACAAACTCCCAAGCAAAATGAATCGCATCTTTTTTAAAATAATCTCCAAAACTAAAATTCCCGAGCATTTCAAAAAAAGTATGATGCCTTTCTGTAAAGCCCACATTTTCAAGGTCGTTATGTTTACCCCCTGCTCGAACGCTTTTCTGACAAGTTGTTGCTCGAGTGTAAGGGCGCTTTTC
>JBILWH010000064.1:0-6432 GCA_044370015.1 Bdellovibrionota bacterium
GATTGCCGCCCTAGAAGCCTACTCTCGCCATCAGCCCGCTGACTTTCAAAATATGGCTCGTTTGGCCACTCTTTATTTTGAAATGAAAGATTTTGAACAAGCAGAGTTTAAACTTTCTCGCTTGATAGAGCAGCAACCTCAAAATGAGGCAGTTCGTTTTTATTATTCAACAGCTTTATTTGAACAAAACAAGAAAGATCTTGCTTTAAATGAAATACGAAAAATTAAAAAAGAATCCACTTATTTTCCTGAGAGACTTTCCATGGAACTCTCTTGTTTGTGGGATTTGGGTCAAGAAGAAAAGTCAAAAGCTTTAGCTCATTCATCAGCTGTTGAGCTATTAGGGAAACATAAAAAAACAGATGAGCCACTTTTTTCGATTCTTTATACCTTTCTAAATCAAAAAAAGATGAAGACGCTTGCTCAACAAATTTTGGAAAAGGGACTTGAGGCTTTTCCGAAGAACTCTAACCTTCGATATGTTCAAGCTCTTGCCTTTGATGAGGCCGGAAAATGGAAGGAAGCTCTGGGAATCGGTCGTTCTTTATTGAAGGAAGATGCAAACAATCCAGCTCTTCAGAATTTAGTGGGGTATATTTTAGCGGATAAAGCTATCGATCTAAAAGAAGCAGAGCTGCTGATTAATGCTGCTTTAAAAAGCAGGCCTAATGATCCCTACATTATGGATTCAAAAGCTTGGCTTAGATTTAAACAAAATCGAATTGATGAAGCTCTTGGTTTGCTTGAAGCTTCTTATAAGTTAAAGCCTGATGAGCCGGTGATCATGATTCACCTTGCCGATGTCCTTGCCAAAAAGGGTCGTATTCAGGATGCTATAAGCTGGTATGATAAAGCGATTAAGGCAGGCATTGAAACGACTCACGAGCGTCTCCGGGTGCAAGAACTTTTGGCCCGACATCAGTTGGCAAACGACCGCAAGATTAGTTGTAGCTCAGGCGGACTATGTTCCTCCAAATAAAATAGACTCAAAAATTATTTTTTTACTTTTTTTCTTTGTTTTAATTTCTTGCTCAACATCAAAGTCTCGTCGTTTTGCCAATGAAATCCTTTCCTGTAAAAGTTTAAGTGAAAGGCTTAAAAACAGAGCAGATACCTTTCAAAGAGTCGAAGGCCTCGCTCAGGGAAAAGATAAATTAGGGAGTTGGCAAATGCTTTTGTCGTTAAGAGCCGATCGCCAGTTTTGGATTGAGATTCGTTCTCCTTTAAGCGGACCTTTTGCAATATTACGCTCCGATGATAAATGGGTGGAGTTTTTAATTCCAAGACGTAAAGAGCTTTATCGTATTCCAGCTAGAGAGTTTTGGGAAAGTTCGCTGAGACAAAAAAAGTTTTTAGAAATCTTACCGCTTAGGATTCGTCCAGAAGTTATGTATGACATGTTGATGGGACGATTGAGTTTTGATCGGCTAGAGCGCTGCAAGTTTTCGGATGAAGAGCAAGTTTATCAGGTTGAAATTTCAAGTTTTTCTGAGAAAAAAAGAGTTAAGATTGATCCCTTGTCTTTCTTCCCTGTTCAATATGGATCTGTAAACGACGATTTTTATGTGAAATTTGTGGGACCTGAGGTTTTAAATTCAGAGAAGATAGAATTCGGCTCATCGTTTGAAGTTTTTCAAAAAGCAAAAAAAGAATTTTCTTTTGAATGGCAGGAGCTTCGATGGCTGACTCAACTCGGAGATCCTCCTCCTGTTTTTTCACGTTCTGAGCAATATAAAGCAGTGGATTATTAAGTATCTAAGTACTTGAAAAGGCTCTTAAAAAATTGAGCATCTCTCGTTGCTCTGCTAGAACGGGCCTATGTTACTGAAAGTCGACAACCTCAGTATTGAATTTGAGTCAGCGGGCCAAAAAACCCTTGCTGTAAACAATATGAGTTTTGAAATCGCTCAAGGACAAACCGTTGGATTGGTGGGCGAGTCGGGTTCTGGAAAGAGTGTGACATCTTTAGCAATTATGGGATTGATTCCTAATCCCCCCGGAAAAATTGTTGGTGGAAGTATCTTGTTTGAGGGAACGGATCTCACAAAAGTTGAAGAAAATGCCTACCGCCAGTATCGCGGCAATAAAATTTCAATGATTTTTCAAGAACCCATGACCTCTCTGAATCCAGTGTTTACTGTAGGCTATCAAATCAGCGAAGTACTTCAGCTTCATAAGGGTCTTTCCAAGAAAGCTGCTTGGGAACAAAGTATTGATTTGTTAGATCAGGTGGGAATTCCTAATCCGAGTCAAAAAATTTCAGCCTATCCTCATGAGTTAAGTGGAGGGCAGAAACAAAGAGTTATGATCGCGATGGCGATTGGGTGTGAACCTCAGCTTTTGATTGCAGACGAACCAACGACAGCTCTCGATGTAACCATTCAAAAACAAGTTCTTGAGCTTTTGCAAAAACTTCAAGAAAAACACAAGATGAGCATGTTATTTATCACTCACGATCTTGGGGTGATTAAAGAAATTGCGGATGATGTCTTGGTGATGTATCGAGGAAAGCTTGTTGAAAGTGGAAAGGTCAGGGATCTTTTTAAAAATCCCTCGCATCCTTACACAAGAGGGTTGCTCAAATGTCGTCCTCCCCTAGACATTCGTCCTCAGCGCTTACCGACAGTTTCGGATTTCTTAAGTTCTTCGGGTGAAGCACAAAATCCAAAAATCGACACTTCAGAAAGAGCGGTTAAAAAAGAAGAAAAAAATATTCTTTTGAAAGTTCAAAATTTAGAAAAAAAATTCCCCATTCGCGGTGGAATTTTAGGAGGAGTTAAGAGCTACTTTGAAGCGGTTAAAAATGTAAGCTTCGAGGTGCCTCGTGGAACAACTCTAGGCCTCGTAGGGGAGTCTGGATCAGGAAAGACCACACTTGGACGCTCAATCTTACGCTTGATTGAACCGACAGCGGGAGAAGTCCACTACGGTGATAAGAATCTTACGGGGTTAGGTCGTGAAGACCTCAGACAAATGCGTCGCAAAATGCAAATTATTTTTCAAGATCCCTATGCGTCCTTGAATCCTCGTATGACGATTGGAGAAGCTTTGCTTGAGCCGATGAAAATTCATTCAATCGGCGACTCTAAGCAAGATCGAATTGATTTAGCTGCAGACCTCTTAAAACGAGTTGGGCTAGGTCCTGAACACTTGCAAAGATACCCACATGAGTTTTCAGGAGGGCAAAGACAGCGGATTTGTATTGCGCGAGCTCTGACGGTGAAACCAGAATTTATTATTTGCGACGAATGCGTTTCTGCCTTGGATGTTTCAATTCAAGCGCAGATTTTAAACCTTCTTTTGGATCTACAAGACCAATTTAATTTAACCTATGTATTTATTTCTCATGATCTTTCCGTTGTTAAATTCATCAGTGATGAAGTAGCGGTTATGTACAAGGGCGAGATTGTTGAAAAAAATTACTCTGATGATTTGTATAAGAATCCCCAACATGCTTATACACAAAAATTATTAGCGGCTATTCCTCGAGCGTGAGTGTTGTGAGTTTGTTAAACGGTCAGCTTGATACAGCGGAATCTGAGGCTTTCTTAAAAGCTCTCGACTTGTTTAACAATAAATACTTTTGGGAATGTCATGAGGTTCTAGAAGATATTTGGATGACCAAAGCGCCTCCGCTCAAAACATTTATTCAGGGTATTATTCAGGCAGCAGCAGCTTTTTATCATGTTCTAAACGAAAATCCTCGAGGCGTGAAGAAGCTTGCAAATGACTCGCTTGCAAAGCTCAAACCTTTTTTGCCGAAGTACGAAGAAATGGAAGTAGTTGTTTTAGTGGAACGTTTGCAGGAATTTGAAAGTCAAGCAGAAGAGATCATCAAGGAAAAGGCTACGGAGTTTAAGTTGTCGAGAATTCCTCTCTTAAGGATTCCAGTGAATGCCCAATCGGGAGCATCTTTATGATTTGGAAGTTTTTTACTCGGGGCTTAGGTTTGCCCAGAAACTTCAAGGATAAAATTGATACTCAAGCTTTAGAAATTGTGCGTGAGCTCCAAAAGGCAGGTTACAGAGCCTATTTGGTAGGAGGCTGTGTTCGAGATATCTTGCTCGGAATCACACCAAAAGATTTTGATATTGCAACGTCTGCTAATCCGTATCGTGTTAAATCAATTATTCATCGTTCTCAAATTATTGGTAAAAGATTTAGAATTGTTGTCGCTCGTAGGAAAAAGTCTTTTCAAGGAACTAAGCAAGCCTTGTTTCCACCGCTTGATCGCTCAAAGCACTTTTTAGAAATTCAAATCACTACTTTTCGTAGAGCTCCCGAAAAAACTCTTACGGGTACTTTAGACGAAAATGTTTTTGGAAATGAAAAAGATGATTCCGAAAGAAGAGACTTTACATTGAATGGACTTTTCTTAGATCCGTTTAAGGGCAAGGTAGTGGATTATGTCTCCGGGCAAAAAGATATTTCGCTCAAGCAAATACGAACGATTGGAGAGGCTAATGGGCGTTTTGAAGAGGATCCTGTGCGTATGTTGCGGGCTCTTCGCTTTATGATACGAATTGGCTTTCATTTAGAGAAAAACACAGAGAAAGCTCTAAGAAATAAAGCATCGACTCTTGCGAGCGCTAAGAAAGAACGTATTCGCGAGGAGTTTTTAAAAATGGCTAGAGAAGGCTATCTCTCTGACTTTTTGAAGCGAACACATGAGTACGGATTGCTCAAGTATGTGAGTTCCTCACTGGATCGCTATTGGATGGCAAAGGGGCACGAGCTTCCATCTTTGATTAAAAAAATTGATGAAGCGGTGAAAAAACATCCCTGGCCCAATCAGCATTTATCGGCACCTTTTTTCTTTGTTATTTTGATGGGGCTTCATGATAATCATTTTCAAATTCATCCAGAACTTGAATCGATCAAGGAAGATTTTTTAATTTCCAAAGCCGAAATGGCAAGTATTGAAACCTTCATGCATATTTTTAACAGGATGTTAAAAGGCCAGAAGTGGAATCAAAAGTTAACCTTTTTGACAAGGCGAAATATCGAAACTCAGTCACAGTTCTTTTTTGTTCTCAAGCTTCTAGCGGAGTGTTACGGAGATCCCTACGAAAAAGTTTGGGAAAGCAATGAAGATCTTTGGAAAGACATGAAGAATCGCCACTTTTCTCGTAGTCAACGCTATTGATTTTTATTTTTTGTGAGAATCAAGAACAATTTTTCAGTCAAGTATTTCTTCATAGCGCACAACGTTAATAAAAATAAAATTTAAAAAAGCATTTTTTTCTTTCAAAATGCTTCGAAACGATTGTAAGAAAAAGATCTATGAGTTTAAACCGCTTTGATGTTCTGGGAGAATTAGTCGAATTTGTTTCTTTTTCAAATGAAGTTGCAAGAGGTCAAGATGAGACAGCGCATCTTTTTGAATTTTCTCCTCAAGTCAAAGAAGCTGAAAACTTACAGCATGTTTTTTGGATCATTGGTCCTCAGGCAAAAGATGCTCGCGTTGATTCTTTTGTGGCTAGTATGACGCTTAAGAGTTTGCAGCGCGGATACATGAGTCCTCGTGATAATCTTTTCTTTACGACTCTTGTTGGGTTTGATCTAGCTTCTCAGGCACTTGGCGAAAAAGAGGTTAAGCTGCTTTCTACAATTGAACGCTGGTTGGCTCGCATTAATCCTAAATGTGTGATTACTCTGAAAAGGGGTGAGTCGAGTTTGCGTTGTCACAAAATGACAGATCCTATTCATGATAAGTTAACGGAAATAAGCGATAAGGGTATTTTGGCGACCGAAATCGTTTCTGAAAAAGATAAATCAAATACTCTTTATGATCGAATTTTAGATATTCTTCTTTCTAAAGAAGTTAGTATTTTGGAATTAGGCTTAGATGCTGTTCAGCGATCTTTTGAGGAGTGTTCACAGTCAGAGTGGAAGTTGTCTTCAGGACCTGCACTTCGTTGGATGATTGAGAGTCTTCCATTCAAAATGACTGTTGCGCCTGAGATGCCTGTTCTCGAGGTTATTCCGCCTCTTGAAATTCCAGCTGAATTTAACCTCTAGAATTCTAAAAAGATTCTAAGCAAGAGAATTTAGGACACTACCCGAATCTCAGACAGGTCTCGGTAGCGTTCGCCCCAGTCCAAACCGTACCCAATAACAAATGCATCGGGTATTTCGATACCCACGAAATCAGCGTTAATTTCTACTTCTCTTCGACTTTTTTTATCTAAAAGGGCAATAACTTTTACGCTTCGAGCACCCGCTTCAAGAAATAGTTTTTTGAGAGCTAAAAGCGTTCGACCAGTATCAATGATTTCATCGACTAAAAAAACATCTCGATTTTTTATGTTTAATCCATTCAGGCTTTCAACTTTAACCTGACCAGAGCTTTCTTTAGCGGCTCCGTATGAAGAGGCTCTAATAAATTCAACATGAAGAGGGTAATCAATTTTTCTTACTAAATCGGCCATG
>JBILWH010000065.1:0-6412 GCA_044370015.1 Bdellovibrionota bacterium
TGAAGGAATGACTTTCGAACATCCTTGAAGTCTTCATCGTTGGTTTTGACAAAACCTGTGATGGAGTAAAGGTCCATCATTGCAGCTTTGCCTTCTTCGGTTTTCATAAAAGCAATGATGCCTTCTTGAAGGGCTTCTTTAACCTTTGTGAATTTCGCGGGATCTGTGTACAGGTTTGATCTTAAGACCCAAGGTGCGTTCGGGATTTCTTGAGTGAAGCCAATGATCTTTACTTTTTTCTCAACGTCCGGAAATTGAGTGAGTACACGAGCTCGCGCATCTTTCATTTCTTTTCCTTTAGGAAGGTTGTAGTAGATTGATCCACCATCCACTTGTTTTTGGTAAACCATAGTGACGACGTTGTCGTGACGTTGAGCAAAAACGGTTTGACCAAGATCAATTTTTTTATCTTTAAAAAGAAGATTGGGAAGAATGTATCCAGAGGCAGAAGAGGCGTCGACGTAGGCAAATTTCTTTCCTTTAAGATCTTCAAGGGTGTTAATTTTTGAATCCACGTGAGCAATAATGGCGCTCTTGTAGGTGAGTTCGTTTTCGCCTCTGACGATGTTGAGCACAGCTTCAACGGGTAGTTTTTTGATGTCTTTTGCAAGAACGTAGTCAAAAGTTCCTAAAGCGGCAAAGTCAGCGCGCTTGGTTCCAAGAGCTTCAACAACAGCTACGTGACTCAAGGGTACTGCTGTTTTGATATAGAAGCCTTCGTCTTTATTGTAGAGCTTTTGAGAAACAAATTTCTCCATGAACGCTTTGACGCTCACAGCATTTTTTTCAATTTTTTGAGTGTTGTCAGAGGGGACAAAGTAAAGTTTAAGAGGCTCGTCTTTGGAGCCGATTTCATAATCTTTGGAGCAACTTATTAGGAGAAAGGTTAAGGTTGTAAGAGTGAAGGTTTTGGTTTTTTTTGATTTAAAAAAATTTGTCATTGCTCCGTTTTTCGCACCTTTTTTTAAGTTTTTTTTCTAACGTTTATCGCTTCAAAACTTGCACCACGAAGCGATGGATACTTGTACCGAAAGCGAGGAGGCGACTCAAGAAGATAATAAAGGATTTTTTATTTTAAACATAAGTAATTCTTAAGTGTTTTTTTGGTTCTTTGCTATAAGGGCAAATGAAAACGCTCTTTAAAATCAATCTTATGAATCGCCTTTGGAGTTGACACGACAAGTCGCGATCTGTACTTTTCGCCTTTAATGAATAGCTTAAAGGGAGCTTTGTTGTGGGTGCTTCAATTTGGGCTTTTTTCAGTCTCGTTCAACTTTCCTCAAAGAGTTTTTGCCTCTGAAAATCATCATCAAGAAGAACAATCAGTCGCACAGTCAGAAGACCTATTCGCAGAAGAAATAAATACTCGAGAAAAAAGCTTTCTTCTTAAATCTGCAAATTTCGCCGGCCACGTTATCCCTGTTATTCCTCTGATGAGAAGTCTTAAAGATGAGAACAAGCGTTTTTACATGCTTGTTGAGACTCCTGTGATGGGTTTGGTGAATGATCCCTTAGGAGCGCTTATTGCACGAACGTTGATGGGCAAGGAATTTCTCACCAGCGACACACTTGTAGCAATGGCTCAGTCTTATGTTTCTTATCAGATTTCGCAAATTGTGAGAAATGGTGTGACTCTCGAAGATAATATTACTCCACGTATGAAGGTTCTTATGAACTGGTGGATCAGCACGCTTGTGTACGGGCTTGTGACGGGAATTCCTGCACTCTCTAAAGCGCATGCCTCTGGTGATCCCCATGCGAGTATTTTTGCGTATTCAACAGTCGCCTTCGCAGCAATTTGGCCAATCATCACTCAAAACTTACAGACTCGACTGATTATTCCTTTTTTCTTTTCAAGTTACCCCAACAAAACTTTACTCGACAAAATTGCCGACGAGCGACTTTCTCATCGAGAATTAGTTGATGAAAAGATACAGGAAATCATAAGTATTCGAAAATCGTCTGCAGGGTCAGAGTTAACAAAAGCTGAGAAAGCAAAAGTTAAAGCTCTCGAAAAACAAATTTACTGGATTAACTGGTTTCGTAAAGACAATTACCTGAATGATAAAAATGAGCTTATTCGAAAAAAACGTATTTATTGGTTGAGGAAAACAGGAACCGTATTTGTCGTCGCTTCTATGATGATCTCAAGTTATCATATGACTCGCTGGACTTTAGTGGGAAGTCGTCCTGACTCCCAAGAGTGGGGGCCTCTTACAAAGATTGTTCAAGTTGTTGCTGATTATGTCAGTCCTGAGGATCAGAAAAAATTAAGTTCTGCAGAAATCAATGACCTTACAAAAGCAGTTGTTTCTCAGGTTGAAGAAAGTGGACTAACTCCAGCAGATACTTTGACTAAAGATTTAAACAAAGTAGTTCCCTTAAAGGAAAACTCAGAAAAGCCGCCTGTAAATTGCCGCTCTCTCTTGATGCGAATGAAGCGATAGAAAAAATAAAACCTATAAAAACAAAAAAGCCACTGCGTCTTAAATAAAGACACAGTGGCTTTTTTTAAATAAACTTTTAAGTAAAATTTATTTAGTTGCTTCAGATGAAGTTGATTCAGTTGCTGCAGGTGCTGCTGCTGCTTCAGTTCCAGCTGCAGGTGCTGCAGGAGCTGCTGCTTCAGGTGCTGCTGCAGGTGCTGCTTCTTCTTGCTTCTTGGTGCAAGCAGAAACGATCACAGCTGCTGCGAATAATGCCATAAGTTTTTTCATGTTTTTTTTTCTCCTCTTTCTTACTGCCCCAAGAAGGAACAATAATTTAGATTTAAGATAGCAAATTAATTTGCAGATGCAAGATTGGCTCCGATGAGATGAGTCAAACTTGCATCAACAACTTTTACTTTTACGAGATCGCCAGGGTTGCCTCCCAAGGTTTTGTCTAGATGTAAGGGAATGTTATGGGTGGTGCGTCCTGTCCAGCGATTGGGATCTTTCTTTGAGGTCCCTTCTATGAGGACTTCTCGAACTTCACCGATTTCTGCCATGTGTCGCTCGCGTGAGATTCTGCGGGCAACTGTTTGAAGCTCCATCAAGCGACGAAGTTTCACGTTGTCGGGTACCTGATCTACTCTTTCCGCAGCAGAAGTGCCAGGGCGTTGAGAATAAGCAAAAGAGTAAACGTTGTCATAACGAACATCTTCAAGAAGGCGCATGGTCATTTGAAAATCTTCTTCTGTTTCATTCGGAAAGCCTACAATGATATCTGTTGAGAAAGCGATTCCGGGGCGAGCTTCTAAGAGTGCGGCCACTTTTTCCATGTACACTTCGCGAGTGTAAAAGCGACGCATCGATCTTAGAACGGTGTTAGAGCCCGATTGCACAGGCAGGTGAAAGCTTGAGCAAAGCTTAGGCAAGTCTTTAAAACATTTGATGAGTGAATCTTTGAGGTCGCCCGGGTGGCTTGTTGTAAAGCGAATGCGTTGAAGCTCAGGAATTTCATGAGCGCGATAAAAAAGTTCCTCTAGGCTTTCGCCTGCTCTTTTTCCAAAAGTATTGATGTTTTGCCCAAGAAAAGTAACCTCGCGGACTCCCGTTGCGCAAAGTTCCTTGAGGTCTGTAATCACGTCGGCAATTGGGCGTGAACGCTCACGTCCACGGGTCCAAGGTACAACACAGTAACTGCAAAAATGATCGCATCCTTTCATAACGTTTACAAAAACAGAAACTCCCGGGTTGTTGATAAGAGTTTTTGTTTTCCAGACGCGTGAACCCTCATCGAATTCCGTGCGAAGAATACTTTTTTCGGGATTGTTTTCGATTTCGTCTAGAGCCCAGGGGAGCTCGTCGATATTGTCGGGTCCTAAAACAAGATCCACAAAGGGCAGGTCTGCAAGGATTTTTTCTTTTTCTTGTTGAGCGACGCACCCAGTGATCCCCAAAATAAGATTTGGCTTCTGCTCTTTGAGACTTTTTAGATCGTGGGCAAAAGAGCTCATTTTGCCTTCTGCTTTTTCACGAATCGAGCATGTGTTGATAAGAATTAAATCCGCAAGCGAGGGATCGTTTACGCTTTCATATTTGAGGGGTGCTAGCACCGCTTTCATGCGATCGCTGTCAGATACGTTCATCTGACAACCAAATGTTTGAACAAATAGTCCTTTCACGACTCCGTCCTTTCTTTATTAATTGACTGAAACTATGTGAGTTCGCGATCTAACTCAAGCGCTTGTTTGTGTTTGGCGTTGAGATTTTTTGACAGTCATTTTTAATTTCAACCCGTATGTTAAAATTTCTAAATGAGAATATCTGTTATTGTCCCCACTGTTGAGAGGGTTGAAGCGCTTAGAAATTGCCTTAATTGTTTATTGAAGCAAAAATATCCTATTTTTGAAATTATTGTTGTTTATTACGAAAAGGACTTGCCCACTATTGAGGCTTTGAAGGAATTTCCTTCAATAAAAAAAGTGATGGTTTCAAGGTTGGGGCATGCCCGAGCAAATAATGCCGGAAAAAAAGCTGCCACGGGAGATATCTTATCTTTTATTGATGATGATACTCGTCCAGGAGAAATGTGGTCACAAAAAATTGTAGATTATTTTATGAGAATGCCTGAACTTAAGGGCCTTGGGGGAAGAGATAGGCTCTTTTTTCAAGATGGAAGAGTTGATGGACCACCAAGCAAAGATGAGGTGGGTGTATTAAAGTGGTACGGAAAGCTTGTTGGAAATCATCATACGGGAAGAGGGGAGCCTCGATCTGTAGATTCGCTAAAAGGATGCTTTATGAATTTTCGAGCAAGTTTTGTGAGTGATCTAAGTTTTGAAGATCGTTTATTGGGAAATGCCTCTCAAATTTGTAATGATTTGGATTTTTCTCTTCAGGTTAAAAAAAAAGGGGGAGAGTTAATTTACGATCCAGATTTAGAGATAGAACATCATGTTCAATCACGATCTAAAGAGGATGTCGACTCTCGGGCTTTTAGCTATCTTGCAAACAGAAATATTGTTCATAATATGTTTTTTTCCATCAAAAAAAACTTAGGGTTTTTTATGTTCCTAAGGGTTGCTTTTTATAATTATTTTTGGGAATTAGCTCGATTTCATAGGCCTCATTGGTGTAAGCGAAACTATGCTAATGTATGGGCTTTTTTTGTAATTTTATTTAAAAAAATATAGCTATTATGTGTTGTTTTAGCTATGTGAGTTCGCGATCTAACTCAAGCGCTTGTTTGATGCCTTCTTCAAGCGAGGTCATTTCTTCTTTGTAATCCGCTGCTCGAAGACGAGATAGGTCTGCTTGGGTAAAATATTGGTAGTGCTCGCGAAGAGCTTCGGGAGTGGGGACGTAGTCGATGATGCATTCTTTTTTCATGGCAGCGGCAGTCGCAAGGACAAGATCTTTGAAGCTGCGTGCTTTGCCTGATCCCGCGTTATAGATGCCATTGGGGGCGCGGTTTTTCCAAAAGAAGTTCATGATTTTGCAAATGTCTTGAACGAAAACAAAGTCTCTGGATTGTCCGCCGTCTTCAAACTTTGGATTGTGTGATTGAAAGAGTCGCACTCGACCTGTTTTTTCGATTTGGTCTTTTGCTTTCCAGACCACGCTTTTCTGTCCTTCTTTGTGTTCTTCGCCTTGTCCGTAGACGTTAAAGAACTTAAATCCTGCCCAATGCTCAGGAGTTTTTTTGAGGGTTACTTGATTAAGAACCCACTCATCGAATTCTTGTTTGCTTTTTCCATAAAGGTTCAAAGGTTTAAGTGAGGGAATGATAGAGGGATCATCGCTGAACCCATTTTCTCCGTTGCCATAAGTAGAGGCAGAACTTGCGTAAAGAAAGGGAACCTTGTTTTTCAGGCAGTAGTTCCACATCATCTGAGAGTACTGAACGTTCTGGCGATCGAGTTTGTCTTTGTTGGTTTCTTCGGTGCTTGAAATAGCACCCATGTGAAAAATCGCTTGAGCTTTTTCACCTTTTTCTAAGAATTTTTCTAGGAGTTCAGGGAGCTTTTCAAAATCGACGCACTCCACGCCTACTTTTCGAAGAAGAGAGGTAGCGCGCCTCTCGTTAAACTTTGAGGATTCATCCGCAACAAGAAGGTCTTTGGCTAAGTATTTGTTTTTTAACAAAAAATTACCTAGCTGTGAGCCGATAAATCCTGCGCCCCCTGTGATGATTATTCTATTCTCAAGATTCATTTCAGATTATTCTTAGCGCCATGAGTGCTCATTTGGAAAGCCCTGATCATCCTCTGCATTACATTAAGAATAAAGATTTTCATATGACTCGCTCAGACTGTCGTTCGGTTTGGCTGGATTATCATTTGGCCGATCGTTTTGCTGGAGAGCTTCCCGCTCAAAAAGAAATTGTTGCACGTTCAATGGAGGCGGGTCTGCCTGAGATTCAGGTCGGGCCTTTTGAGGGGCATCTCATTATGCTCCTTTTGCAAATGATGGGGGCAAAAAGAGGA
>JBILWH010000066.1:0-6404 GCA_044370015.1 Bdellovibrionota bacterium
GCTTAGTAAAAAAAAGAAAAAGATAAAAAAGCGGTTTTTTAGCTTCATGCCCTTTTAGGATAATCAAAAAATTTTATATTTGTAGCCTTTACTGAGGATTGACGAAAACATCCCAGCGATGGGCGCGACCCTTATAGCTGTGGTTAGGCTTGCGAGGGCCAATGTAAGAGGCCTTGAGGGGGCGCTTGAGAATGATCTTGTGAGCATTATACTTCCAGCAAAAATTCAGTAGTTCTTCTGCATTATCTTCATCGGAGACTTTTTCTTGTAAAATTTGGAGCTCTTTTTTGGGAAGACTTTTGCGGCCTTCAATGGCAAACATGGGGTCGATGATGATGATTTCAAAAGAAAGGTCTTTAGATTCATTTAAAAAATCTTCCGTTGATTGAGGAATGTAGTGTAGCTTGTGGATCCAGCTTTTGTAGAAGTCATCATGTTGTGCTTCTTTGAGTGCGTTTAAGATTTCTTGCGAAAGTTTCTTTTCTCGTTCACAAGCCCAGACTTCGTGACCCCAATAAGCGAGTCTTAAAGCATCTCTGCAAAGCCCTGCGGTAGCATCTAGAATGCGAAGTTTTTTTCCCTTCAGATCTCCCAGAGCATCTCGTAGCAGATCTTTTTGCTGAGGAGATTGCTCAATTCGCCGTTTAAAAGTGGGATCTAAAAAAGAAAAAGGCTTTTTGTCTGTCATTTAGGGGGTCTGTAGCCTCATCATCACTTGAGTGAATCAAAAATTCAAATAATCTGTGTGCTGTGGAAAAAATAGTTTTTGGAACTTCTGTAAAGGGTTTAGATATCGAAATTTTTCGCTTAACGGAAGGTCCGGTAAAGGTTTTGTTAATGGGCGGCGTACATGGAGACGAACCCGAAGGTTACACATTCGTCGAAAACTTTCTCCGGCGTGCTGATTGGAAAGCTTTTGAAAATAAACTGGCACTTTACGCAATTCCTCGGATGAATCCCGATGGATGTTTAGCGAACACACGTCTTAATTCTAATGGTGTGGATTTAAATCGAAACATGCCCACAAAGGATTGGACTTCTAAGGCAGCGAATGAGCGCTATGTTCCGGGTCCTTCTGCGGGTTCAGAGCCAGAGACTCAAGCCTTGATGGCACTAGTAGAAAAGGAACAATTCTCTGCGATTTTAAGTTTTCATTCTTATGATCCGGTTATTAATTATAATGGACCCTCTAAGGAACTGGCTGAAGTGATTGGAGCAAAATGCGGCTATCGCATTGATGATAGTATTGGCTATCCAACACCTGGTTCGTTTGGAACGTGGGCGGGTTCAGAGAGAAATATCCCAACAATCACCTATGAAATTGAAAGGAATTCTCCGCACGAAGCTGCGTGGACATTGCACGCTCCTGCCGTTTTAGCGGCCTTACAATATTTGGCTGATAAAGCAGCAACTACAGAAATTGAGAAAAAATCATGAGAGATTTAATTGAAGAATTTTATCTGGATCCAGAAAAGTTTTCAAAAAGCGATAAACACACATCCGCAGTCCTTCAGATTGTCCATTCTTTGGACCAAGGGAAAACACGTGTTTGTGAAAAACAGGGTGGAGAATGGGGAGTGCTTGAGTGGGTAAAAAAAGCAGTTTTACTTTATTTTCGAATTCGAAAAATCGAAGCTTTTGAAGCAGGTCAGTACTCAGCTTTTGATAAAGTTCCACTTAAAAACTGGTCTTCTGACCAAGGTGTACGAGCTGTTCCCGGATCGATTGCTCGCTATGGATCTTACATAGCTCCAAGCTGTGTGTTGATGCCTTCGTTTGTAAACATAGGTGCTTATGTAGGACAAGGAACTATGGTCGACACATGGGCCACGGTGGGGTCTTGCGCGCAAGTGGGCGCAGGTGTTCACTTGAGCGGAGGTGTGGGAATTGGTGGTGTCTTGGAGCCTCTTCAGGCAAAGCCTGTCATCATTGAGGATCATTGTTTTATTGGATCTCGAGCCATCGTCGTGGAAGGTGTTCAAGTGGGTGAAGGTGCGGTGTTGGGAGCCAATGTGGTTCTTACCGCTTCAACTCCCATCATTGACGTTCGAGGAAGTAGTGAAAAAGTTTACAAGGGTATGGTTCCCCCGCGCTCTGTGGTTGTGCCAGGGACTCGCTCTAAAACTTTTGCAGCCGGAAATTATCAACTTGCCTGTGCCTTGATTATTGGAGAACGCACAAAGAGCACAGATGAAAAAACCTCTCTCAATTCGGCTTTGAGAGACTTTGATGTGAGTGTTTAGAGTATTTTGATTAGCTTGATAATTTTTCAAATCGTTGAAGATTAACAATTGTAGATCGTGAGTCGTATTTGCGCTAAGATTCCCTCTCAATGCCTCAAATTATTTATACGCTTAAAAGTTTAAGTAAAACTTATCCGCCTAGCAAAAAAGTGCTTTCCGAAATTTATTTGTCTTTTTACGAAGGGGCAAAAATTGGAATTATTGGAAGCAACGGTTCGGGTAAATCAACATTACTGCGAATCATGGCGGGCGAAGATACCGAGTATCAAGGGGAGGCTTTCATTGCTGAAAGCAAACGGGTGGGATATCTCGCTCAAGAGCCCAAACTTGATAATACCAAAACTGTGAAAGAAAACATTATGGAAGGTATGGGCGAGACCGCCCGCCTTTTGGAAGAATTCAATAAAATCAGTGAGCGTTTTGCAGAAGAAATGTCTGCTGAAGATATGGAAAAGCTCATGGCTCGACAAGCTGAACTTCAAGACAAAATCGAGGCGGCGAATGCATGGGATTTGGATCGTCAAATTGAAATTGCGATGGATGCTTTGAGGTGTCCACCAGGAGATAGTCCCGTTGATAAATTATCAGGTGGAGAGAGAAGACGTGTGGCGCTTTGCCGCTTGCTCTTGAGCAAGCCTGACCTTTTGCTCTTGGATGAGCCTACCAACCACTTGGATGCAGAAAGTGTGGCGTGGCTTGAGCGCCACTTACAAGAATATGCAGGTGCGGTTGTTTTGATCACTCACGATCGTTATTTCTTGGATAACGTCGTTTCTTGGATTTTAGAATTAGATCGCGGTCAAGGAATTCCTTTTGAAGGAAATTATTCTGCGTGGCTTGAGCAAAAACAAAAACGCTTGGCTCATGAAGAAAAGCAAGAAACCAAAAGACAAAAAGTTTTGGAAAGAGAGTTGGAGTGGATTCGGCAAAGCCCTCGTGCGCGACAGGCGAAGAGTAAAGCGCGTATTTCTTCTTATGAAAACTTACTAGCAGAAGGTTCAAAAGATAAAATTGATGATCTTGAACTTTATGTTCCACCCGGACCTCGTTTGGGTGAGCTGGTGATTGAAGCGCAAAATGTTTCAAAGGCCTATGGAGATAAACTTTTGTTTGAGAATTTGAGTTTCAATCTTCCTCGCGGGGGAATTGTGGGAATCATTGGGCCAAACGGTGCGGGTAAAACAACTCTGTTTCGTTTGATTACAGGTCAAGACAAACCTGATAGCGGAACTTTCCGAGTAGGTGAAACCGTGAAGCTTGGATATGTGGATCAAAGTCGCGATACGTTGAATGACGGCAAGTCAATTTATGATGAGATCTCTGGAGGAAATGACACTGTTTACTTAGGAACAAAAGAAGTGAACTCTCGCGCTTATGTGGCGAAGTTTAACTTTTCAGGAACGGATCAGCAGAAAAAAGTGGGGCAACTCTCAGGTGGAGAGCGTAATCGTGTGCATCTTGCAAAGATGATCAAAAATGGTGGCAACACTTTGCTTCTTGACGAACCAACAAACGATTTGGATGTGAGTACACTTCGGGCATTAGAAGAAGGTCTTTTGAATTTTGCTGGTTGCGCGGTTGTGATCAGTCACGATCGTTTCTTTTTAGATAAAATTGCGACACATATTTTGGCTTTTGAAGGGGATAGTCAGGTTGTGTGGTTTGAAGGAAACTTCCAAGCTTATGAAGAAGATAAGCGTCGTCGCTTAGGACCTGAAGCTGATAACATTCGTCGTATTAAATATAAAAAGCTTACGAGAAATTGATGCTTTTTTTATTAAAAGGATTCCTTTTGGGATTTATCATGTCGACCCCAGTTGGTCCGATTGCCATTCTTTGCATTCGAAGAACTATGACTCGTGGTCGAGTGAATGGAATCCTTACAGGATTGGGTGCCGCGACTGCTGATGCATTTTATGGAGGTGTCGCAGCTTTTGGAGCAAAGTGGATTTCTGATCCTTTGCTTCGCTATATGGGATGGTTCCAGTTTTTTGGAGGAATTATTCTTGCGTTGCTTGCTTACAATCTTTTTAAAAGTAACAAACCGATTAAAGAGCTTAAGCTTTCCAAAACTTCAGGGATTAAAACATATTTTTCTTCGATACTTCTGACTCTTTCTAATCCCGGCACAATTTTTAGTTTTCTTGCGATTTTCACAATGTTTCAATTTGGAATAAAAGATTTTCAATCAGCTCTTGTTTTAACTGGGGGTGTTTTTTTAGGGGCTGTTACCTGGTGGATTTTTTTAAGCACCTTGACTCTTCGTTTTCATAATTTGCTCAGTGAAAAAACAATTCATAAAATTAATGTTGCATCCGCTACAGGACTTCTTATTTTTGCTGTCGTGGCTTTTTCAAAAGGCGCCTACACTTTATTTGCACAGTAAATAAAGAAAGTTATTTTAAGATAGGGTCATAAAATAAACACTTCTGCTTAAGCTGAAAAAAACGAGCAAGCATTTCTGACAAATTAAAATAAAAAGAAAAAAATATTTCATGTCACCATAAAAAGTTGATGGGGGGACATGACGTGATAAATGATCTTCAAAAAATAGCTCGTGCTTTTGTCTTTGTAATTTCCTTGATCTTTTCTTTCAAAGTCTCTGCAACAAGTCGAAATGTGCAACCTAAATTTCAAGATGGAGATATAGTGCTTCAAACAAGCCAGTCTTATCAAAGTCAGGCGATACAACTTGCGACTCATTCCAAGTGGTCTCATGTGGGAATTATTTTTTATAAAGGAACGACTCCCTATGTTTATGAAGCGCGAGGCCCTGTAGGGTTTCGGAGTTTAAAGGCCTTTGTCTCGAGTGGGGTGGGCGGTAAGTATTTGGTTCGTAGATTAAAGCAAGGTCTAAGCGCAGGAGATTTGAATAGACTTTATTTAGAAGGACAAAAATTTCTCTCAAAACCTTATGATATCTACTTTGAATGGACTAGTGATCGAATATATTGCTCAGAACTTGTTTGGAAGATGTATCAGAGCGCTCTTGGAGTTTCTATAGGAGCTTTGCAAAATTTAGGTGATTTCGATTTGTCGAGCCCGGAGGTTAAAAAAATCTTAGCAGAGCGTTATGGAACGAGTGTTCCTTATGGTGAGTTGGTAATCAGCCCCGAGGCCATTGCCACAGACACCTTAGCGCTCACAAGTATCTATCAAAATTAAGGAATTTTAAATCGACAGACCCCTTCTGTTTGTTAGTTTTTGCCCCAGGTTATGGAGATAGGGGTAGAGAGTGAAAGCAGTTAAAACGTGGTTTTTGCTTTTTGGTGTTTTGTTAAATAATTTTTCTTATGCTGATAATGAATTTAATAATTTAATTCGTCCAGAATGCCAGGCAACTTTTCAAAAAGGCATTGAATATTATTTTGCAAAAATTGAGAAAAAAGACACTCAAAAGCTTGAGGATCGAATCAAAGAAGTGGTTCAGCTTTGCCGAGCTGAATTTTCAATGGGTTTTTTTGAGGGGCAGCTTAATGTCGCCAAACTTATTGTTTTTGAATTTTTACTTGATAAAGAACAATCAAGTTTAAAGGGAGATCGCCTAAGTTTTGAAAAGCAACTTTATGATTTTTATAAATTACGATGGAAAGCAGCTGAGCTGCCAGAAGATTATCTCAATCAAATTTTATCAGACAGGGAATTTCTTGATAAACAATTAATTTCTTTAAAAAAGAATTTATTTGATCTTGCCCAAAAAAAGAAAAAGGCACTTCTTTTTGGACGTTTTGTTTTTGCGCCGAAGGGAAAAATCTATACACACTGGGATTACAAAGTTGATGATCAGGGGGTCATCGCTCAAAATGTAAACGGAGAAGCTCTTCAAAGACAGGGCACTTATCAAAGGGCTGTTGAGTTTTTAGAAAAACAACTTCGATCAAATTACGAGGAGTATATGAATTGGAAGCCTTCTTCGTGGTTTGGGGAAGATAGTTTGGTCTATGGAGCTGCAAGAAGAAAATCTGATGTGCCTTCTATTCGAGAAATAAAAGAAAATTTTTATTTTGAAACTCATCGATATCTTTATGAAAGAGCTCAGTTTTTAGGGCTTGATCTAAACCCTTTTAATAAAATTGAGATGTCGATGCTTGAAAAGCAGTCGGCATATTTGGATTATCATATCAAAATAGCGGAAAAGGTTGTGTTGCTCTATCGATTGGC
>JBILWH010000067.1:0-6388 GCA_044370015.1 Bdellovibrionota bacterium
GAACTAAACTTTTAAAAAAATGGCTTGGATATATTGATAAGTTTATTATTTTTCCATTCACTCTTTTAAAAATAAGAAACAAGTACGATCTCATTCATATCTTAGATCACTCAAATGCAATCTATACCAACTGGCTTGAAGCTAGAAAATGTATCATCACTTTTCACGATGCTATTGGAATAAAGTCTGCGACCGGAAAAATTAAAGAATTCAGCGCAAGTTCTACAGGAAAAATTTTGCAAAAATGGATTTTGAACGGATTGAAAACATCAAAAATGATTATTTCTGTTTCTAAATTTTCCGAGGATGAACTTAAAGAGCTTCTAGCAGATAAAGCTGAAAGCATTCAATTAAAAGTCATTCATAATGGTTTAAACTTTCCCTTTAAAAAAGATAAAGGAACCAAAAACCATCAGTCCAAATGGAGCTTTATCAGCAAACCCTTCATCCTTAATGTAGGAAATAATCACGAAAGAAAAAATCGCAAAGGAGTACTTAAAGCTTTTGCCGAGATAAGCGACAAGTGGAATGGCTCGCTTGTTTTTGTTGGTCCAGAACTTTCGCCAGAACTCACTAACTTAGCTAACAGTCTTGGCATAAAAAACAAAATCCATGTAGTAACCAATCCCGACAATGCCTCCCTTACAATTTTCTATAGTCATTCTTATGCGCTTTTATTTCCTTCTCTATATGAGGGTTTTGGCTGGCCAGTGATTGAAGCTCAAGCATGTGGATGTCCTGTTGTATGTAGCAATCGTGGCCCATTCCCAGAAATCTTAAAAGATTCTGCTCTTATGTCCTATGTTGAGGACATAAAAGATTTTGCTGAGAACTTACTTAAATTAGAAGATAAAGATTTTAGAGAAAAAATGATTGCTAAAGGCTTAGAGAACGCTAAACATTTCTCGTCTCAAGAAATGGCAAAAAAATACTCCGAGGCTTATAGAGAGGCTTACAGAGAAACTTCTAAGAGCTAGATTTGTGAGGCTTTCATCTGAGCTTTTTGAAGACCTTCCTTCAAAAAGACAGACAAAATATCTTCACAGCCCTGAAGCATTTTCATCAAAATATCTTCTTCGCTTTTGGTGAAACGACTTAAAACATGATCCGCCAAATCTTGCTGAGGATTAGAAGATCTTCCCACACCCATACGAAGACGATAAAATTCACCCGAGCCCAATTCCTCTCGAAGACTCTTCAATCCGTTGTGACCAGCGTCTCCGCCGCCTTTTTTAAAGCGAACTTGTCCGAACGGTATTTCAACCTCATCTTGAGCCACGACAATATTTTCAATACTTAAATTTGAATTTCGTAAAAAAGCGGCCACACTTTTTCCCGATAAATTCATAAAGGTTTGAGGCTTTAGAATGTGAATTTTTGAATTCATCCATTCGCCTGATGCATATTCTGCTTGCCAGCTAGATTTTTGCTGAAAAGTTAAGCCCAAGCCATGAGCCATGAAATCAGCAAATATAAAACCAGCGTTATGACGAGTGAGACTGTAACGAGGGCCTGGATTACCAAGACCAACCAACAGCAAATCCAAAAAAAGCCGCCTTATTTCTTAGCGTCTTTTTTAGCATCCGCCGCAGGAGCTGCTGCGCCAGCCGCAGGAGCCGCTGCGCCAGCTGCAGGAGCCGCTGCACCAGCCGCTGCTGCATCCGCAGCAACAGGAGCCGCAACTTTTTCTTCTTCAGGCGGAACAATCGCGCAAAGAGTATAGTCTGCATCGAAAATGAATTCGTATTTAGAGCCTTTTAATTTTTCTGCTAATTGATGAATGTGAATAGATTCGTTTACACCCAATTCAGAAACGTCCACCTCAATTTCATGAGGAATATCGGCAGGCAAACATTTAATTTCCGCCTGACGAGATACGATAGACAAGATACCGCCATCAGATAAACCTTTTGCTTTTCCGACAAATTTAAGAGGCACAGAAACACGAAGAGCCTGAGTCAAATCAAGCTGAAGAATATCAACGTGAACAACGTCTCTTTTAAGTGTGTGAGTTTGAAGATCTTTAATCAAAACTTTTGAACCTTGAAGCTCAGCAGGAGCTCCTTCTTTAAGAGCTAAATCCACAAGAGTTGTACGACCCTTCGTTTGATAAACAAGAATAAAATTACGAGGATCTAAACAAACAGGAATTCCTGTTGAATTGCTCTGACCTTTTTCTCTACCAATTTTAGGTCCGTAAACAACTGCAGGAATCAAGTTTGCTTGACGAGTACGATAAGCTTCGTTTTTTCCACTTCCGCTGCGGGGATAAATTTCTAAAGGGAGATTTGATTGTATTTCTTTCGCCATATTCTTTTAATTTCCTAAATCTAATAACTTACTTAGTTTTTCTACTCGTTTTTTACTCGAGAAGCGCACTCACAGAGTCGTTTCTTTGAATACGCAGAATCGTCTCCGCAATCAAGGGCGCAACAGTGACTACACGTAATTTACTAAGCTTTTTAAAGCCTTCCTTCAAGGGGATAGTGTCGGTAACCACCACATGATCAATAGATTTGTCCTCTAAACGCTCTAAAGCAGGCCCCGAAAAGACTCCGTGGCTTGCCGCTACCCAAACTTCAGTTGCTCCTTGCTCTTTTAAAAGGGTCGAAGCCTGAACCAAAGTTCCCGCTGTATCAATCATGTCATCTACTAAAAGAGCCACTCGACCTTTTACGTCTCCAATCAAATTCATGGCCTTAGCCTTATTAGGGGCCTCACGACGCTTGTCCACGATAGCAAGAGGACACTGGAAGTTCTTAGCCATAACTCGAGCCCGCTCTGTGCCACCCGCATCAGGACTCACAACGGTAAGTTCTTTGCCCTTAAGATCTTCATGAATTCCCTGAAAAAGAGTGTTCATGCTAAAAAGGTGGTCCACAGGAAAAGAGAAAAAGCCCTGAATCTGGCCCGCATGCAAATCAACCGAAATAAGTCGATCAAACCCAGCCGCCTCAATTAAATCCGCCACCAATCTTGCCGTAATAGGTGTTCGTGGAGCGGGCTTACGGTCTTGGCGAGAGTATCCATAATAAGGGACAACTGCGCACACACTTCTAACTGAGGCGCGACGAAAGGCATCGCACATCACTAAAAGTTCCATCAAATTATGATTCACAGGAAAACTAGTACTTTGAACGATATAAACATCCAAACCCCGGACATTTTCTCGAATTTCAAAACGCGTTTCTCCATCTGCAAAAGTTGAAAGTAAAGAATCCCCCAGATGGACTCCCAAATGAGAAGCAATTCGATTTCCTAATTCATGACTTGAAGATCCGGCAAAAACTCGAAAGGGCCTAGGATGCAGAGTTGAAACCATATTATTGGTATGAGCAATTTGCCGAAAGCAGTCAAACAAAGATCCCAAGAAAGCTTAACTTTGCAATACCGAGTTAGAAAAAACAAAACCTAATCTATAAGTTTCTCTCGAGCCCGAAGAGCCGTAATCAAAGCTGCATAACTCCAGCTCAAATTTTGAGCTCCCTGCATATACCCATGAAATCCGTTAAACTGTTCATCTATGCGACCATCAGGTGAAGTGTGACTAAGCCCCAACATTAATTGTTCATCACCAGCTTTTTTTAAAGCATTAAGAACAATTGGATAAAGCTCCTCTGACAGTTTAATTTCATAAGGATGCAACTCAAGCTGAAGTTGCGAAAGAATTTGAGCCCTTTCAGGTGCAAAGGCTGAAATTAATTCAACAAAAAAACCATAATTCAACTGATCTATCCTAATCACTTTTGATTCTTTGAAATTATCAACAAGTTTAAAAAACATTTCGGCTGCTGCAAAAGTTGAAATGAACCAAGGATTTCCACCCGTACGGTTTACACCATCCCACATATCGCCTGGATAACGCCCCATCGACAAAGCATATTTAAATCTTTGCTCTGTTCGATTTAAAGGATATTCGGCTCGGGCAGCTTTTCTGAGTTCAAAAAACGTACTTAACAAACGAGAATCGTCTACTCTTGAGTCCGTGTGCAAATAAGCAAGAACGACTTCAATATCTAATTCCGTTTTATTTTTTCGCCAGTCATACTCCCCAGGACGATAAATGTTTTCTGGATGATGAACCGTGGACCGATAAATCTTTCGATTTTCATCCCAATGCTCTTTTTGAAGAAAGCGTTGAATCTCGAAAGCAGTTTTTCGATATTGTTCTGCCGCCACGCTATCCCACAAAATATCCGCAAGATTCGCAGCTTCTGTAAGAGATTGAATCTGTACTTTTGCATTATAGAAATGCCGTCCCCAACCCTCCTCCCAAGGCTCCACATCATTTGAGTGATCAAAAAATTTCATGATGTATTCTGCTTGATAGGTAATCAATTGAGGAGAACGAGAATTAGAGGTGTAGAGATGGTTATAAACGTAAGTTGCATCTCCTGCTTGAGCTCGATTCAAAAGAAAATGTGCGTATTCACTTAAAAGTAAAAGATCTAAGGCAGGTCCGTCATTTTGCGGCTCAGCCCAAATTCCAGCATATGGACTTAAGTCGAGATTAAACTTTGCTTTCCCAGGACTTGCTTGCTGAAGCATCTCTAAGTCCGCGGCTATGTATTTTCGAATAAGAGATTCATCTTTTGTCTCTCTCCAAAGAGCACGATAAATTAAAGCCCCATCACGCCGCCAATGATACCCATAATCTGGCTCAGAACGAGAACTTGCGGCAGCCACTGCCCCATTCTTCTCTATATTTTTCAACAATAAATCCAGTGCAACTTGTCTTTCGTTATCTAAGAATCGCTCAAATGCTTTGGGATTTTTATGAAGATAATAATCCACGATTTCAGGATCTCTTTGAAGGCGTCCTCTCAGTACAGAGACACACAATAAAGGGCTAATAGCCCATAAATTGGAGCTCAAAAAAAATCCAAGCAAAAACGAAAAAAAAATAACCCCATTGCGTTTGCACCCAAGCATTTGCGACACACATTAGACTTTCATGAGAAAGACTCAAGCCAGCACCTCTTAAATGCTCTTTCTTGGATTTAAACCCATTTTCTGGCTTCAGATGTCAAAAATATGTGAGGATTTAAAGACCCCTCTAATCTCGCCGATAAAAATCCATGTCTGAAAATCAAGGTAAATTGATACAAATTGGTGAAATCCGAAGCGCAAAGCAAGAAGACCTCAAAAGAGAATATGAACGTATCCTTTTTGGCCGTATTTTAGGTTGTTACACAATTGCCGCAACCACAGGAATGAAAGCCGTTGAAATTGTCGATATTTCTAAATCGGGCATCAGTTTTAAAATGGACCCCAAAGGAAGCTTTTACAATGTTGATGAAGACGTTGATTTACGCCTTTATTTTTCTGCCAAAACCTATCTCGCCGTCAAGGTGAAGGTTAAACGAGTGCAACAAAACGAAGAAGGCAGCAGCCCTCATTATCTTTATGGATGCGCATTCGATACAACGCTCAAATCTTATACAGTAGTTGATAAACTCGTAGATTTTATAGCCGCTTATTCCGAACAAGCAAAAAAAGAAGACGGAACTGAGAAAATTTTTCTTTTTTAAGAAGCAAAGCTTAAAAAGCACAAACATTTCTTTGCAAGGCATCATTGCCTCTATTACAATGATCCCACTGTGCTATCTCAAAACATCAGAAACATTGCCATTATTGCTCACGTCGACCACGGAAAAACAACTCTCGTCGATGAACTCTTAAAACAATCTGGAACTTTCCGCTCAAACCAACAACTTTCTGAGCGAATGATGGATTCCATGGATCTTGAAAGAGAGCGCGGAATTACAATTGCCGCTAAAAACACGGCTATTCATTTTAACGATCACAAAATCAACATTGTCGATACCCCCGGACACTCTGACTTTGGAGGAGAAGTTGAACGTATCTTGTCTATGGTAGATGGATGTTGCCTACTGGTAGATGCCGCAGAAGGCCCCCTTCCTCAAACTCGTTACGTTTTAACGAAAGCTCTCGAAAAAAATCTCAGTATTATTGTTGTGATTAACAAAATTGACCGTAAAGACGCTCGTCCTGATGAAGTTCTTAATGAAATTTTTGATCTATTTATTGAGCTAGGCGCAACTGAAGAACAATGTGACTTCCCCTACATTTTCGCGATCGCTCGCGAAGGAAAAGCAGCTCAAAAACTAGAGGCTGTTCCTGAAAGCACCAATCTTGATGATCTTTTCAAGCTTGTGATTGAAAAAATTCCTTCCCCCAAGATCGACCAAGACCAACCCGCCCGCATGTTGATCGCAAATCTTGGATATTCAGAGTATCTAGGACGCCTTGCAATTGGTAAGGTTCAAAGTGGTGCTCTGACTCGAAATAAAATGGCGGCTGTCATTGGGTTAGATGATGCGGGAACTCAAAAAACTAAACAATTTAAAGTTCAAGCTCTTTATAC
>JBILWH010000068.1:0-6370 GCA_044370015.1 Bdellovibrionota bacterium
AAAATCTAGAAGCTATACAAACAGAAAATGTTTTTTATGAAAATAAACTTAATGAACTAGATACGGCTTTAAAAAAGATGGGTGATAATTTGCAAAAAAAACTGACTCTTGAAAATCAAATTAGGGCCTTAGATACAATGTTGGGAGGTGTTCAAAGAAAGATGGAGTCACTTAAAAATGGTTTAGCTCGATTGGATGTTTCTGACTTTAAATCTCAAAGAAGAATTAGTTTTATTTATAATCCTGTAGTGTTTTCACAAGGAGCATCTGTCTTTTCATACCTAATATTTACTGGAATTTTAAGTTTGTTGATAGGTATGGCTTTGGCCTTAGGTAGAGAGATAAAAAATCCATCACTAACACTCATGAGTTCTTTCGAGGAGATTGGGTTAAAGGTTTTGGGTGGCTTACCCTCTTACAGGAACCCTCTTTTAACTGAACTAGATGAAAAATATCATTTTTATTTTTCTAAATGCGCAATCAATCTAGAAAATACACTTAACTTTTTAAAGAGTAAAATAGCACTGATTACTTCTGTTGATGATTCCCTACATTCAGCTACTGTTGGGCTAAATCTTGGGCTTTATTTTGCCAACACAGGTAAAAAGGTTTTGATCGTTGAGACTGATTTGCAGCATAACTCTCTTGTTAGTTTAACGGGGTCTCCTCTTGATGGAGGCTTAAGTGAACTGTCTTTTCATGAGGGCGAGGTAAGTATTTCGCCCTTCCAATTTCAAAAAGGCTTAGATGTTTTGACTGGAGATCCTAATCGAATGCCAAAGGAGTTTAGGTTGGCTTCAAATGAGTTTTTTAATTTATTGGGGGAATTAAAGGAACAATACGACTTTATTTTTATTCATGCAAAATCTTGTCTTGAGGGGTCAGATGCGGCCGATCTTTCTCGCTATGCGGGTTTGAGCCTTGTTGCATGTGATGCAAGAACGATTAAAATCGATTTACTTGAGAAATTTGTGGGAGAAATGAGGGGCTTTTTGAGTAAGGAAACTATGTTTGTGCTTGATGAGCCAGAGGATTTGTTAAAAGTTGGAACGCTAGATACTTCAAAAGCAAAGGTTTCGCCTGCTTCACTTAGAAAAGGAAATGGTAAAGAGGCCACTCCAGAAGATAAAGTTAAAGTTGCTGCTTGATTTTATAAGCTTGGGTTTTATACTGAAAAGGATATGAATTTAAAAAAAGTTGTTTGTTTCTTTTTGATGATCGTTCACATTTCCACTTTTTATGGGCAAAGCTTACAAACAGGGCCTTCTCAACTTAATTTTGGAAGTAGTCTTGGAGTGGATCCAAATCGGCCAGGTGGTCTTTATGGAGAATTTGGATGGAGACCCTCTGAGTATGTGGGAGGAAGATATCCAGGCGCTATTATGATTCCTATCAATATATGGGGTGCTGTAAGAACAACGGGTCTTTTTCGGGTTCCTAAAACAGCTACCTTGATCGATGTCATTTCTTTTGCTCAGGGACCAACTGATAATGCAAAATTAAGTAAAGTCAGAATTAAAAGAACTGCTGAGAAAGTTGAAAAGACTTTTACTGTAGACGTTGAGGAACTCATTGATAACCCTAATGCTCACGACATCCCACTTATGGCAAATGATATTGTGTATATTCAGCCAAGACAACCTTTCTTGGATCCTCAAGTTGTTACAATGGTCTCTGTTTTGGCAACGGTTGTCACTTTGATTTCAACTGTGTTTGTTATAAGAAACAATAGCCGCAATTAATTTTTAGGTTAATAAATTTTTAACTCTTCTAGTGGCACGCACGGTGCAAAATGCTCGCTTGCTCCATGCATGGAGTCTGTTGTTGTTAGAGAATTCCAAATGGCTTCCTCAGTTGCTTCGATTGCAGCTAAATAAAAAGGATCAATGTAGCGGTCATGAAGGGCTTTGAAAGAATAATAAACTGAATTTCCAAAGCGCTCAATTTTATTAGCAGTTGAAAAAGAAAGAATAATTTCTCCAGATCCGTTTGCTGCATAACTTCCTACTCGACCAATTCCTAGCCCAACTCTTTTTGAAAGACGGTTGAGTTGATGAACGGTAAGAGGAGCGTCTGTTCCAAGGACGGTAATGATACTTCCATAGTTTTCTCTTCGACGCTGATATTCTTTGAATTTGGGTGAGAGTTTTCTTCCTATTGGATATCCATCTAAGCGTAAATCTTCCATCTCACCAAAGTTGCTCATGACTAAAATTCCAACAGTGTAAGAATCTTTTCCGATTTTTATGACACGAGAAGAAGTCCCAATTCCGGCTTTAAAATCACAGCAAATCATTCCCGTTCCACCGCCCACAGATCCCTCTTCAACGGGGCCACTATTTGCGCTTTCAATCGCTTCCACTACATTTTTGTAAGTTACATGAGTGCCCGCAATGTCGTTGAGCCAGCTGTCGTCGCATTCTCCGACAATAGGAATCACAACATCGTGCCTGTTTCCAAGCTCCGGATATTTTTGAACCATGTATTTAACGGCTGATTCTGCGCAACTTCCCACACTAAGTGTGTTTGTCAGCAAAATAGGAGTTTCTATAATTCCCCATTCAATAATTTGAGTGAGGCCAGAAACTTCTCCCGCTCCATTTAGAACAAAACCTCCTGCTTTGAGTGACTGAGTGTATTCATTGCCTCCATTTGGAAGAATAGCGGTAACACCCGTTCTCACCGCACCTTTTCTTGTTCCTTGCTTACCCGTTCCTTTGATGATCGTAGAATGACCAACTTTTACGCCCTTAATATCTGTAATTGAATTTTGAGGACCAGTCGGAAATTTGCCAATAGATATGCCTAAATCGCGTAAACGACAACGTTTCAATTTCATGAAACCATTGTCTCTTGGAGTGGCTCCCTTGTCGCGCCATTTTTGTGAGCAACAGATAAATCTTTACGTAAATCTTTTAGTCGCCTAATCGCAGGTGACAAAATTTCTTGAATGATTGTTTCGTAACTCATGCCACAACCCTCAGCAATCAGACATAGGTCAGACCAGCCAGGAGTAAGTCCGGGTAGTGGATTACACTCAAGGAAGTAGATGTTGCCATAAAGATCCATTCGAAAATCCATTCGCGCCACATCACGACAGCCCAAAGCCATAAAAGCTTTTCGCGCATAGGTTTCGATAAGATTTTTTTGTTTAGAGTTCAAAATAGGTTTGGTTTCGTATCGAATGTGATTTTCAAAATCAAGTTTGTATTCATAGCTATAAACAGGAAATTCAACTTGATCCAAAAACATAATTTCCATAGGAGGTAAAACTTTCGGGCGTTTTTCTCCTAAAAGCGCAATGGTGAATTCTCTTCCTCCAACATAAGTTTCAACAAGAGCAGGTTGATTATAACGTTCAATAATTTTTCCAGCTGTTTCTCGAAGTTCGTTTTCAGTATGAACAACACTTGAGGAATAAATTCCTTTACTGCTACCTTCCGCGACTGGTTTGACAATTAAAGGATAAAGAACCGTGGAAGGAATTTTTTCACGAGCATCAGAAATAATAAATGAAGGAGGTGTGGGTACGCCTTCTTCCGCGACTACTTTTTTTGCAAGACCTTTATCAAGAGTCACCGCAAGAGTTGTCGCATCACTACCCGTGTAGGGAAGTCCCATCATATCGAGAAGTGCGGGCACTTGAGATTCTCTATTTCTCCCCTTTAGCCCCTCTGCAATATTAAAAACAATATCCACATCTGCGGAGCCAAGTTTTGCAGGCAAGTCGCTTGTTGCCTCAAAGTCGATCACTTCGTGGCCCATTTTTCGAATTGCATTTCGAATAGCCTCTAGAGTTCGAGGGCCATCAAATTCCGCTTCGGTATCTGTCAGGGGATTCATCCCTGGGGTGACTCTTTTTTCATTGTAGGTAAAGCCAATGCGAAGATGATTGAGGGGGCGTGTTTTTGTTTTTTTCTTTTTGATTTGAAAACGATTGGAAGAAGAATTGATGACAGCCTCTAAAACTTGAGCATCGTTTTTTATTCCCGCGTGTTGAGCGGCAGCAAAAAGACTTGCACCTTCTTCTAGGCTTGGAAGTGCATTGATTTCGATGAAATAAATCTCTCCTGAATTGGAAATTCTAAAATCAAGTCGGGCTAGGTCTCTAATTCCAAGATCGTGAATAATTTTTGCAGTGTAATCGGTTATGAGTTTTGTTTGTTTTTCGCTTATACCTGCAGGAACTTTTACGGATACGGAGTCAGAATCAGAATTTTTTAACTCATAATCATAAATTTTGTATTTTCTTTTTGATCTAGAATTTTCGCTAAAGACATATTGAACAGGAGAGAGAACTCCTTTTGTCTTTTCAGAAAGACCTTCCACGAAGGGTACGGTAATATCGGTTCCATCTATGTATTCTTCCACAAGGATGCCATCGGGATATTTTTTGAGCATTTCTTTTATTCGTATTTGGTATTCTTGAGCGCTATTAACAACAGAGTCTTGGGTGATTCCCTTTGAACTTCCTTCATAGTTAGGTTTTAAAAATAAAGGAAAACGTAAGTTTGAAATTTGAGAATGGTTTTTTTCAGTGACAAAAACAGAGGGGACGACAGGGACTCCGCAGCGAGAAACTCTTGATTTGGTAAGGTCTTTATCAAGAGTTAAATTACATATGTAGGCATCTGAACCCGTAAAGGCAAAGCCCATTTGTTCAAAAAGAGCAGGATAAAAACCCTCTCGAAAACGACCAAAACTTCCCTCAGCAGTATTAAAGACAATGTCGGCTTCAAGGCTTTCGAGTCGAGCAAGAACTCGTGCAGGGGGACCGGATACTTCCACCTGGAAGACCTCGTGCCCTAACGACTGGAGCAAAGTAGTTAGTCTTTCAATGGTTTCTGGTGTATCGAATTCAGCCTCAGCCTCAGAGTTATTTGTTTTTAGATTGTGCGTAAAAGCAATTCTCATCCCCATTTATTTCCTACTCGTTATTTTTAGCTGTTTTGGAGTATAAGTCATAACGTATGGCAGCAACTTTTATATACTCTGCGAAACGTTCCGCGATTGCTTCATTTCAAGGCAGTCTCAGCCAGCTATCTGCACCTGAAATTGCTTCAAGTGTGATTAAAGACACACTCAAAAATTTTGAAGTTGAAAAACTTAATGAAGTTTATATGGGTTGTGTTTTAACGGCGGGAGTGGGCCAGGCACCCGCAAGACAAGCGGCACTCAAAGCTGGACTTCCACAAAATGTACCTTGCACGACTGTAGGAAAGGTTTGTGGATCGGGTTTAAAGTCTGTCATGCTTGCAGATTTGTCGATTCGATCTGGAGAGGCGCAATTTGTCTTGGCAGGGGGAATGGAATCGATGAGCCAGTCGCCGTATTTACTACCTAAGATTCGAATGGGTCTTCGTCTAGGAAACGGTGAATTGGTTGATTCTATGATCAAGGATGGGTTGTGGGATGTGTATAACAATTTTCATATGGGTTCAGCGGCTGAGATTTGTGTGAAAAAGCATAATTTAACTCGCGAAGATCAAGACAAATTTGCTGCTCTTTCTTACAAGCGAGCTCAAGATTCTATTGCTCAAGGGCTTTTCAAAAATGAAATTACTCCGATTGAAATAAAAAATAAAAAAGGAAATATTCTCTTTGAAGTGGATGAAGAAGCTTCAAAGTTTGATCCCGCAAAAGCCTCTACTTTACGCCCTGTTTTTGATCCTCAAGGAACCGTCACGGCGGCAAACGCAAGTAGTTTGAGCGATGGCGCTGCGGCTATGTTATTGGGTGCAGAAGAGCAAGGAAAAACGATGAAGCCTCTTGCGCGAGTAGTGGCGCAGGCGCAAGCCGCTCAAGATCCCGTATGGTTTACGACGGCTCCTGCGGAAAGTATTCATGTTTTACTCAAAGAAGCTAACCTTAAAGCAAGTGATATTGATTTGTGGGAAATAAATGAGGCTTTTGCAGCTGTTGCACTTGTTAACATGAAAATACTTGAGCTTGATCCCAGCAAGGTGAACGTACGAGGAGGAGCCATAGCGTTGGGGCATCCTATTGGAGCAAGTGGCGCAAGAATCTTAGTGACACTTGTTCACGCTCTTCGACAAAGTAAAAAACGCTGGGGTGTTGCAAGCCTTTGTATAGGAGGCGGTGAGGCCACTTCGGTTCTCATTGAAAATCTTGACCTCTGAAAAGTTTGAGAAACACTTCTCTAAACTTAGAGAAGCTGTCGAGAGTGTTAGCGCTGTAGAGGCTGCAGAATTATTTTTGTCTCCACATATTCGCGAAGATGTTTTTTTAGAGGCTTTGCGCGAGCCTGGTCCCTCCCTTTGGATTGTAAACAGGAGCGATGTATCTGACAAAACGCTTTCGTTTTTGCACAAACATCCCCTTGAGCAAATCTCTTCCCGAGCTGCTGAGA
>JBILWH010000069.1:0-6304 GCA_044370015.1 Bdellovibrionota bacterium
TCTCCAGTCAGGAGAGGTGAAAACTTCTTCTGTAGGAATGTTTGCTAAATAGCGAAAACCCTTAGAAGTATTGGTATGCGAGCCACCTTGCCAATGAGATTCTTGAATCAGCTCAACTTCGAGTTGAGTGCCGGGAGCTTCGAAAGTGAGTTTTTTAAATTTCTTTGCATTTAATGTATCGGCTCGTGAGATTAATTTATCAGAAAGTTTACGCCAGGTTTCTGCAGGGTTTGGAGTATCGAGACGCAAAATTTTGGAAAGAATTTTCCAAAACGCTTTTGTGGTTTCTTCTCCTTCAGGAGTTCCCATCACAAGGGCTGCCCACTTAGGAGTGGGGAGACAAGAAATTGACCATGGAATATCTCCACGGATAATTGATTTGCGAAAGTTAGCCATCACTTCGCGGCCTTTTTTATCGGCTCGCAGACTTTTCTCAGGGTTTACACCACTGAAAAGATGCGGATCACCTTTGCCGTCGATGTGAACACGAGCCCAGGGGCTTTGTGCGGCTTCGTCGTAAATCCCTTTTGCGAAAGAGGGAATAAAATCGCAATTTTCGAGTGAGGTATGATCCAGGCGAGAGCGTTGAGCGCGCATGTATTTGGGGTCAAACCACACGTATTTTGCACCACGCTTGTAAGCTTCAACGGCAATATCTTCAGCGTGATCGGCAAGAGCAGCGTCGTAAGAAATATAAATACACTGATCTTTTTTCATTTCGATTCCAGTGCTCAAAATAAGATCAATAAATTTATCAAAATTTTCGAGTTTCATGGGGCTCATGATAATCTATACTCGATGGCACGTAAAACAATTTGGTCAGAAGTTTTTTTAAATCCCGAGCATATTGAGTTATCACTTGCAGCGCGAGACTTTGCCCAAAAAGAAATTGAGCCCCAAGCAGCCTCGATCGATAAAAATCATAAAATCCCTAGTGATTTGATTCAAAAAATGGGCGATTTGGGATTTTTAGGAATGGGCGTTCCTGCAGAATGGGGTGGATCGGAACTCGATACTTTAAGCTATATCAGCGTGCTCGAAGAAATTTCTGTGGCGTGTGCTTCAAGTTCGGTTTTGATGTCGGTAAATAATAGCCTTGTTTGTACTCCGTTAAAAAAATTTGGAAGCAAAGAACAAAAAGATAAATACCTCTCTGATTTGGCCAAAGGAAAAAGAATTGGTTGTTATTGTTTGTCGGAACCTGGATCGGGATCAGATGCGGGTGCGATGAAAACTCGTGCGGTTAAAAAAGGAAATAAGTGGGTATTAAACGGTGTGAAAAACTTTATCACCAACGGAAAAGAAGCTTCTGTTGCCATTGTTTATACAAATTCAAATCCTGAATTAAAAAACAAGGGCATCACATGTTTTATCGTTGAGAGCAGCATGAAGGGCTACAGCATTTCTAAACTCGAAGAGAAATTAGGGATTCGTGGATCAAGCACGGCTCAAATTGTTTTCGAGAATTTGGAGGTTTCTGATGAGCACAGACTCGGCGCTGAAAATGAGGGATTTAAAGTCGCAATGAATACCTTGGACTCAGGCCGCATCGGAATTGCGGCACAAGCTGTGGGGATAGCACGCGCGTGTTTAGAAGAAGCCGCTGCTTATGCTCAAGAGCGAGAAGCTTTTGGAAAGCCGATTTCTGCACTTCAAAGTATACAAAATTACATTGCCGATATGAGCGTAAAAATAAATGCGGCTCGTTATTTGATGCGTGCAGCAGCCATGAAACTTGATAAAGGCGAGAGTGTGACTCGCGAAGCGGCCGAAGCCAAGCTTTTTGCTTCAGAAACGTGCATGGAAGTAGCAACCAAGGGAATTCAGATTTTAGGCGGCTACGGCTACACCTGCGATTACCCCATGGAACGTCACTTTAGAGATGCAAAAATCACTGAAATCTATGAAGGGACAAGCGAAATTCAACGCCTTGTCATCGCAAGAGAAGTTTTCAAGAGAATTTAAGACTTTGTCATTAGGCTTGTTCTTTTTAAAGAGCTAGGTTCCCCATTTAATGGTGGGCACGAGGCAAAGGCGTTTTGTTTTTTCGTGGGTCTTTTGGCTTTTCTGTAGCAGTTTTTTTTCATCATCTTTGTGGGCTAGCAAGATTTTTAAATGCTTTACTCTCTTACAGTTCACTACGAAGCAAGACCCTTCACAGAAAACTTCCCAAGTATCTTCTGAGAATCAAGTGATCACTGAGCCAGAATTTAAAGCAGAGCATTTTTTTCCGGCTTATTTCAAATCATTAAACGGAAATAATATACTTAAAAAAGCCTATTCCACGTGGAGCGCCGAAACGGCCAATCGAATTGCTCCGTTTATTGAGGCAGGAAATCTTGAGTCTGCTTTTGTTGAAGTTGCCAAGGCTCGGCATCGTTTTGAGGAAGAAAGCAATCCTGGTGGAGACTTTATGCTCTTTGGGATTATGAAAAACTTTAATAGTCGCAATCATGATGCTTATTTTGGAAACATGACTTTAACCCCGAAAGAAATATTTCCCGAAAAAAGTATAGAGTCATCCTCGAGAAGAAAATACACAGAAGAAGCTGCTCAAATTTATTCAAATCATTTACCAAATTTTGAAGACCCTCAAAGCTATCGCGAAGTACATTCGGCCACTCACGTTGACGGGACATCTCTTCCTATCAAGGAATTTGTGATTGATATTAAACCCACGTACAATGAACTTCTTAAGGCAGAAAAGGTGAGTTTTTATTCCTCTAGTTACGGGGAAGGAGTCTCTTTTAAAGCCTTTGTTCTTGCAAAAATCAGAGCTGCAAAAGCCCTCAGAGCAAGAGATCAAGAAACTGCCTTTAAGGAATTTGCTCTTTCTGTATATGCTTATTTTGGCAGTATGCCTTATATGAGAGGCTCCGCAGCTATTGGTCGAGTGGTGTATACGGTTTTAGCAAAAAAAATATTTAATAAGGTTATTGTTCTAGACCCCGAAATAGATATTCGCGTTTTGATGCGTAAAGAAACAGAATTTATGGCTTTATTAAGAAAAAACTTAATTGATCAGGGTGTTGATCTTGATCCTTAACGGTTTCGATAAATTTTAGGCGCAATGCCTTTAAAGAATCCAAAAGCCTCCTTGGAAAAAAGCACTCTTTTCGATAAGTTATGAATTAAATGAGTTCTTCATCTGATTGTAAAAATTGCTGCGAATGGAAATGTTGGGCTTTTCTAAAGTCCAGTATTGGTAAGAAATTAGTGATGGGTGTGACGGGTCTTATGCTCTCTGGCTTTGTCTTTGCTCACATGGCGGGCAATATGCTCATCATTTTTAGTGGCCCTGATGCGTACAACTTGTATGGGCATGGAATCACATCAAACCCACTTTACCCATTAATCAGCTACGGATTACTTGCAATTTTCATTGTGCACGTTTTGACGGCGATCAGTCTTATAATTGATAATAAAAAAGCCCGACCCGTTTCTTATGCTGCGGGAGCGACAAAGGGTGACAAGCGCGTTTCTCTTGCGAGCCGCACTATGGCCTATAGCGGAAGTTTGCTCGCAGCTTTTTTGGTTTCGCATCTTATTACTTTTAAATACGGGGCTTATTACACAACAACTATCGATGGCAGAGAAGTTCGCGATCTTGCAAAACTCTTGTATGAAGTTTTTCAAAATCCTGGCTATGTGGCCTGGTATGTTGTTTCGTTGTTGCTTCTTGCAACTCACTTGAAACATGGATTTGCCGCGGCCTTTCAATCTGTGGGCTTTTGGCATCCTCGATACACTCCTTTTATTAAAACTGGAGCCGTGCTCTATGCATTGGTTGTATCATTTGGATTTATCTCTCAACCCTTGTATGTCTTTTTAAAACATTGAGGTCACACAACTATGGCAAGCGATTCAAAACTAAATTCACAATGCCCCTCTGGCCCCATTGAAGATCGTTGGAGCAAGCACAAGTTTGATATGAAACTTGTAAACCCTTCCAACAGAAGAAAGCACAGAATTATTTGTGTTGGCACTGGTTTAGCAGGTGCCTCTGCAGCAGCATCACTTGCGGAGCTAGGTTATCCCGTTGATGTGATTTCTTTTCACGACACTCCTAGACGTGCGCATTCGATTGCGGCTCAAGGTGGAATCAACGCTGCCAAAAACTATGCAAACGATGGCGACAGTGTTCATCGTCTTTTTTACGACACCATCAAGGGTGGCGATTATCGTGCACGTGAATCCAACGTGCATCGTTTAGCGGAAGTCAGCTCTAACATCATTGACCAATGTGTAGCGCAAGGTGTGCCCTTTGCTCGTGAATACGGCGGGTTGCTTTCGAACCGATCATTCGGTGGCGCGCAATTGTCGCGCACCTTCTATGCGGCGGGACAAACCGGCCAGCAGTTACTTTTAGGCGCTTACTCTGCTCTCATGCGCCAAGTAGGATTAGGCCAAGCGCGACTTTTCAATCGTCGCGATATGCTCGATGTGATTGTGGTAGATGGCAAAGCTCGCGGAGTTGTTTGCCGAAACATGATCACAGGCGAATTAGAAACTTATATGGGCGATGCAGTCTTGCTTTGCACAGGTGGATACGGAAACGTTTTTTATCTTTCAACAAATGCGAAAGCTTCGAACGTAACAGCCGCATGGCGCGCGCACAAGCGTGGTGCTTATTTTGCGAATCCTTGCTTCACTCAAATTCACCCCACGTGCATTCCTGTAGCGGGCGATCATCAGTCCAAGCTGACTCTTATGAGCGAAAGTTTACGTAACGATGGGCGCGTGTGGGTCCCCAAACAAAAAAATGAAACACGTAAAGCAACTGATATCTCAGAAGATGATCGTGATTATTTCTTAGAAAGAATTTATCCAAGTTTCGGAAATCTTGTTCCACGTGACGTAGCTTCTCGAAATGCAAAAAAAGTTTGCGATGAAGGTCGTGGAGTAGGGGAATCGGGTCTGGCAGTTTATCTTGATTTTGCTGATGCGATTCAACGTCAGGGCGAGGCTAAAATTCGCGCAAAATACGGCAACCTTTTTCAAATGTACGAAAAAATTACCGATGACAATCCTTACAAAGTCCCTATGAGAATTTTCCCTGCGGTTCACTATACAATGGGTGGCCTTTGGGTGGATTATAATTTGATGTCGACCGTTCCTGGATTGTTCGTTCTGGGTGAGGCAAACTTCTCAGATCACGGAGCCAATCGCTTAGGAGCTTCGGCTTTGATGCAAGGATTAGCAGATGGTTATTTTGTGATTCCCTATACGCTTGCAAATTACATCGCGAGCAACAAATTCGAAAAAGTTGATGAAAATGTTGACGCTGCAAAAGCTGCAATGAACGATGTTCAAAAAGGTCTTGATAAAATTTTGAATGTTAAAGGCTCAAAGAGCGTTGACTACTTCCACAAAAAATTAGGAAAAATCATGTGGGATGAGTGTGGTATGGCTCGTAATGAAAAGGGCCTTAATTCTGCAATTGCGAATATTAGTAAAATTCGTGAAGAATTTTGGAACGATGTCCGGGTCTTGGGTTCAAATGCAGAACTTAATCAAGAACTTGAAAAAGCCGGACGTGTGGCAGATTTTATTGAGCTTGGAGAATTAATGTGCCGAGATGCACTAGATCGTACAGAATCATGCGGAGGTCATTTTAGAGAAGAAAGTCAAACTCCCGAGAACGAAGCGCTACGTGATGATCAAAACTTTTGTCACGTATCAGCTTGGGAATACAGTGGAGATGTTTCAAAGCCGAAACTTCACAAGGAAGATCTCAAATTTGAATTCGTTAAACTCACTCAAAGGAGTTACAAATGAGCCACGGAAAAGCTTCTAAACTCAATTTAAATCTCAAAATTTGGCGGCAAAAAAACAAAGATTCTCAGGGAGCTTTTGTCGATTACTCCGTGAAGGATGTTTCAACGGATATTTCTTTTTTGGAAATGATCGATATTTTAAATCAAGATCTAATTACTAAAGGAGAAGATCCTGTAGCATTTGATCACGATTGCCGCGAGGGGATTTGTGGAAGTTGCGCGATGACGATCAACGGCAACCCTCATGGTCCTGATCGTGGAACTGCGACTTGTCAGTTGCACATGAGACGCTTCAAAGACGGTGAAACAATAGTCATCGAACCATTTCGGGCAAAATCTTTTCCTATCAATAAAGATTTATCGATTAACCGATCTGCTTTTGATCGCATTCAAGCCAAAGGTGGTTTTATTTCTGTGAACACTGGCAATGCGGTGGATGCAAATTCACTTCCCATTCCCAAAGAAAATGCTGATTTAAGTTTTTCTGCAGCGGCTTGTATTGGATGTGGTGCGTGTGTAGCTGCCTG
>JBILWH010000070.1:0-6260 GCA_044370015.1 Bdellovibrionota bacterium
GTTCTTGTTCGTCGCAAAGGAATTCCTATCACTTTGAGCCTTGTTTTTTTGGAGCTTTGTCGTGCGGTGGAGCTTAAAGCTGCTGGAATTAGCTTTCCCGGGCATTTTTTGGTGAAGGTTTTGGATCAAGATAAGGATCGAGAAAAAAATAGTGATGAATGGTTTGTGGATGCCTTTGAGGGCGCCAAAATTTTGAGCCTTAACGAGTGTAAAGAGCGTCTAGAAACCTGGACAAAGGGAATGATTCCCTTTGGTCCGGATGCTTTAAAAGTTGCTCACCCTAGAGATATTGTTTCGCGTATGCTTCGAAATTTGCGTGCGATTTATTTTGAAAAAGAAGATCTCACTCGCTTGTACTGGGTTTTGACGGCTTTGTCCGAGTTGTGTCCTGTGGAAAGGGTGGAGGCTCTACGAGAGCGCGCATTTTTGTTTGCTCGCATGGGTCGATACCGTGCGGCTATACAAGATTTGCGAACCGTCATTAAGTCGTCATCAAGTGTACATAATCGCGATCACCTTGAAAAAATCTTGCGTTACTTTGAGCTTCAAAAAGAAGTTACCAATTGATTTTTTGGCAATTCTCATTAAAGTTTTGTAAAGACTAAGCCGAATTATTTAAAGTCGTGAACAAGATAGATCCTCGAGAGCTTAGAGCTTCAAGAAATTCTTTTGAAGTTAGGCAATCTAACGGTCTTGATTTAAGTGAACATGATTGGACCGAGGATGGAATTGATTATAAAACTTTTTTTAGGAAAAGTTTTCGCAACAAAAAGCTAATTTTTTTGACTTTTATCTTTTTATATCCAATCTTAATTTTGATTTACTATCAACGAGGAATTTGGTTCGAAAAGCAAGGAACTGTATTCGTTAATGGGTCTAGGAATAGTACCTTTATGAAACTCTTAGATCAAAGTTTTTCTACAAAAAGTAATCCAGAAGATTTGGATGCCGTGTCTTCAAAAGCTTTACAGGCCTTGAGCTCTGATTCTTTTTATGACTTTTGCTATCAAAGTGCTCTAAACAACCCAGAACTTGCAAAGGTTTTTCGACTGAAACTCGGAAAAGGTGATTCTTCTAAAGTCGCTTCAAGTTCTTATTCAGAGATAAGTAAGTTTTTTAATTCAAACGTCACTTTTACTCCCTTTGATAAAAAAGCACACACTGATGGGTTTAATTTCCTCATGAAAGATTTTGATGCAACTATTTTGGATAGCTATGTAAAAAATGTACCTCCGTTAATTAAGAATTATTTAACGTCTTTAGATGATGTGAATACAGAATCTGCAAGGAAATTGTTGAAATCCAAAGTAGAAACTCTTCAGAGCAAAATTGACGAAAGTAATAGAACGAAAATGAATATTTATAATTCAATACCACTTGTGGATAGGGCGAGTCTTCATAACTTACAATCTCAGTTACAAGCAACCAAAATTACTATAAGTGGCAATAAAGCACTTGAGGATCAGTTTAAAGAAGGCCTTGCTAATATTGAAAAAAAAATTAGTTCTATTGGAGACATGGGCGGGGCAGAAGTTGATTCAGAAGCTTTGAGTCGTGAGTTGACTGCTCTTGCAAATCAAAAAAGTGAGTTACAAACTCAAGGCTTAGAAAAAGAAAGTTTTCTATACAAAAATATTGTTTCAAATATAAATAAAACATTAAAGGATTTGGAGGAAAGTCAAAAGAAGTCAGCAGTTTCTCTTCAAAAAAATGATTCTTTAAGTAGTGATCAAAAAATAAAAGACCTTGAAAAGGCATTAGAAGATATGAGTGTTTTCTTAAGCAAGAAGGTTGATAAGCAAGTGTTAGCTTCTGCTTTGGACAAAACATTTAATATAAATTTTCCTGAGAAAGATGACCAAAGTATCGAGCAATCTCCTGCTTCTGCTCCTACTTTGAGCCCAGAAGTTGTTTCAAGTTTAGCTGAAACACTTGGGCTTGTTAAAAAAAGCGTAGAAGGAAATATTGTTTTTCAGGACAAACTAAGAGAAAAGATAGCATCTTTACAAAAAACTTTAGACTTGCTAAGTGCCAGTAAAAGAGAGCGGTCAGATGTTTCGGGATACTTGCAAGATATTTCAAATATGAATTATTTAAAAAACCAACTCAAACTTCAAGGGGTTGATGAAGATAGTGTTATTGTTAGGCGAATAAGTGAAAACTTAAAAAAAGCGAGTAAGGAATTACAAGAAAAAAAGAATTTTTCTCTTAAAAATTTACAGATAGATGATTTATACACTCAAAACTTTGATGAGTCGTCTCTTTATCAGCAGCAAGTAAGTCTAGAAAAAATTAAAGCTGAAAATAATTTTTATCAAGCAAAAATCACAGAAATCAATAAGGCAATCGATGATTTAGGATTTTTATTAAATGATAAGTCCGAAAAAGAAAATCAGGTTTTTGAAATTGAAAATTCTTTAAAAATTGATCGTTCAAATCTTGAACTATTAAATAATTCTCTTCAAAAAATGGATATACAAGACTTGGCTTTGGATAGCCGCTATGAGTTTACTTATAAATTAACAGAAGAGAAGTCTACTTTAACTTTTCCTGTGGTTATTTTGTTATCTTTTTTCTTAAGTTTTATGGTGGGATTGTGCATCTCTTACTTAAAAGAAAACGTTTACCCCACTTTAAATACGATTGAAAGCTTTGAGGATTTGGGTTTTTCTGTTCTTGGAAGTGTTTCGCAAAATCAGTCTCCCTTGTTTCAAGAGAATAACCTATTAAATGGAGTAATGGACGATAATTATCAAAAAATTGCAATAAATTTAGAAAATGTTTTAAATTCCGAGGGAGCTAAGGTTGTTCTACTGACCTCTCCCGATTCGTCTCTAAAGTCAGCGTTTGTCACCCTTAATTTAGGTACATTTTATGGAAGCACGGGAAAAAAAGTTCTTGTTATAGAAACTGATGTTACAAATAATTCAATTTCAAAGATAACGGGTGCACCATTGAGTGGTGGAATCAACGACCTGTACCTTCACAAGGAAAAGGTTGAATTATTTCCCTACAGGCTTACTGAAGGTGTTGATGTTTTAACTGGTGATTCTGCCGCCCTTCCTCCTGTTTATAGATTAGCATCAAAAGGGTTTAAGGATTTTTTAGACAAAATAAATGTCCAATATGACTATGTTTTTTTACACGTTCGTCCTTGTCTAGAATCTGTTGAAGCCTTGGATTTAACTAGGTATGCAGATTTAGGCATTGTGTGTTGTGATACTAAGTCAATAAATAATACAAAGCTTGATAGGTTGCGTTCAGAGGTTAAAAGATTTTTGTCTAAGAAAACATTTTTTATTTTGGAAAATGTAATGGACCGTGAAGTTCGTCCTATAGTTGAAGCTAAAATTGATTCCAAAGATGAACAGCAAAAAGTAGCTGTTTAAGATTCAGTTAAACAAACAAATTATTTTGGCTCTTTTTCATTTTTAAGTTCTTCTTCAAACTTATATTTCTCTAATTCTTCTTTAAGTTCTTTGAGCTTTTCTTCAAGTTCTTCTTGAGAAAGTTGAGCATTGTTAACGAAATAAATAGCGACAGCTTTCCACAAGATAGGGGCAACTTTTGCCCATAGCGGTACCCCTACAACAAGACCTACAACTTTTGAATTTGTCATGCGCACACTCGCGATACTTACAGGACCACTTTTAGAAGCTGCTTCATCTGCTTTTTCAATCATGTCTTTGTATTTGATAAACCGAGGATCAGAAGAAAAAAGATTTCTTAGTTCAGTCCATGTGTTGATACTTGTAAGATCCGCATCCGCAGCAAACATGTGCAAAAACTCAACGCCTGTCGCACCGTCTGCAGCGTAAGCAAGTAGTTGGCTTGCTTTGAGGTCGAGAGGATCTTTGTTTTCTGCGATTTCACGAACTCTCTGAACGAGTGTGGCTCTTTCATCGAGTAGGATCATGTTACGGAAAAATGATGAAAAACCAGGTCCTTTTTTGGCAATTATTTTTACAATTCCTTCCACGAGCGGAACGATTAAAGTTAGGTCAAGTGCTTGTCGATTTGCAGTCGCAACGAGTTCTTGTCTTAGACTTTTTTTAATATGAGCTTCACGAGCAAGAATGTTTTGATCATAAAATTTTTCAATCTCACCTTTTTCTGGATTTCCTTGATTGAGGCTAGGGTAACGAATGCCTTTTTTCTTGCTCCAGCCGACTTCTTTGAGAAGAAAGGTGCGTGCATCTTCCCATGTTTTTTTCCTTTTTTCATAGCCAGGATTTGTCACTTCGCTGCTTTGACTGTCAGCAGTTTTTTGTTCTGCTTCGTTATTGGGGTTTTCTTTACGAACAGAAAACAAATCGAATCGGTGCTCAAAGTCAGCGCCCAAATATCGACTTGCTAATTCGTATAGAGGAAAGTTTCGGCCAATATTTTGGATAAGCATGAGGTCGTATGTTTCAAGCAGTTCATAGACACTCAAAAGTCGATCAAGAACTTCTTCTTTTGTAATAATGTAATCGTCTTGAAGGAGCTGGTTGAGCCTAAGGACTTCTTTTGTGACTTTAGAGTTGTTTTTATGGTTGCTTTCAGAGATTTGAAAGTTTTCTAAAAATTTGTCTTGAAGGTTTAAGAGAAAACTAGGATCAAGCGTTCCTCCTTGGCTTTCAACTTGAGCTTGTAGATTTGAAACTTCTTTCATAGCAGCGGTCACTTGCTCGTGCTGACGAAAAGAAATGGCCGCTCCATCAATCATGGTACGAGCAATATTAACAGCAACAGTTAATTTGTCGTTAACCATAGCATCTTCGAGTTCAGTGATAAGGTTTTTTCCAATTTGAACTTCACGAGGAATAAGATCTCCTCTCCAGTTTCGAGCCCAACGGTGAAGGGATATATAGCGACTCATTTCTTCAGAGGGTAGAACCTCGTTTGTAACAATTCTAAGAGAGCTCAGTAAAATACGACAATTCTCCTTAGGGGAGTGATTGGTACTAACGGCTAAGCTTTGCTGAGTAAGTCCAAGTGTTGCTAAAAAGCTAAGAGTTAAAGTTCTGAGGAAAATTTTTTTTTGGTATTTTTTCATATTCAAGTTTATTTTTAAACCTTGTTTTAAAGTGCCTTAAAAAAGGCCTTTGAAAGCACGGTTTTTATAGCAGAAATGAGCATTTTTCTCGACAGAAGTGTACAGGCTCAATTATAGATAACTCATATTTATGGGTCTCCGTAAAAAAATCAAAAAAACCCCTTCAACGATAAAGAAAACCTCTCAAAAAGCTAATGTTGTTAAGGCTTTAGCTCCTAAGCCAACCTTTGAATTAAAGGTGGGCCTGGCTCAGATGCTTAAGGGCGGAGTCATTATGGATGTTGTGAACGCAGAACAGGCTAAGATCGCAGAACAGGCCGGGGCCGTTGCGGTGATGGCTTTAGAGCGTGTTCCTTCTGATATTCGTAAAGAGGGTGGTGTGGCTCGCATGAGTCCTCCAGAGCTTGTTGAAAAGATTATGAGCACAGTGAGTATACCCGTTATGGCAAAATGCCGTATTGGGCACTTTGCAGAAGCGCAAATTCTTGAAGCATTGGGTGTGGATTTTATTGATGAGTCCGAGGTTTTAACTCCTGCTGATGATGAATACCATATTTACAAACATTCTTTTAAGGTTCCTTTTGTTTGTGGTTGTAAAAACTTAGGTGAGGCTTTGAGGCGTATTGGTGAAGGAGCGGCTCTTATTCGTACAAAAGGTGAGCCTGGAACGGGTAACGTTGTGGAAGCTGTTCGACATCTTCGACAAATTGCTCAAGACATTAAGCGTGTTCGAATGCTTGATGAAAGTGAGTTGATGACAGAGGCAAAGAACCTTGGTGCTCCTTTTGAATTGCTGATGAAAGTTAAAAAATTAGGAAAACTTCCTGTTCCTAACTTTGCAGCGGGGGGTGTTGCCACTCCTGCCGATGCAGCTTTGTGTATGCAATTAGGTGCAGAAACTGTTTTTGTGGGCTCAGGAATTTTTAAATCTGCATCACCCGAAAAATTTGCAAAAGCAATTGTAAAAGCGGTTGCGGGATTTGATCGTCCTGAAGAAGTTTTAGCGGCTTCAAGAAATCTAGACGCAGCCATGCGCGGTCTTGAAATCAAAACGCTTCCTCAGCAAGAATTGATGGCGGAGCGCGGTTGGTAACTTGCCAAGCAATTTAATTAAAGAAATAGAGATTATTAGGAAAAATACGCAATGAAAATTGGTGTTTTAGCTCTCCAAGGGTGTGTAGAGCCTCATAAAAAACATATTGAGTCTTTGGGTGCAGAGCTT
>JBILWH010000071.1:0-6234 GCA_044370015.1 Bdellovibrionota bacterium
AAACAACTGAAGCGACTCTGACTTTTGTATCGATTGATGACAAAGGTAAGCCTATTCCCATGCCACAGCTTCTTTCTCAGACTGAAGAAGATAAGTCTCACTTAGCGAATTCAAAAATTAGAAAAGAGCATCGCGAAGCTTTGAGAAAAGCTATGATGAAAAAAACTTAAGTCTTTAAGAGAATCGAAAATCCTTGTCCGCCGCTCACACAGAGTGACGCAACTCCGTAAGCTCCTTTTTGATTTTTTAACTGGTGAATAAGTGAAACAAGAATACGCGCTCCTGTCGCTCCAATAGGATGCCCAAGAGCGATAGCGCCTCCATTCATGTTTAATTTATCGTCTGCAATTTTAAGTTCATCCTTGCAGGCAAGAACTTGTGCAGCAAAAGCCTCGTTGATTTCAAAGCGAGTAATATCATCGACTTTTAAGTTATTTTTTTTCAAAAGATTTTGAATAGACTGGACGGGGCCAAGCCCCATCTTTCTTGGATCGAGAGCGGTCACTTCGTAATCTAGTAATTCACAAAGAGTCGCCTCTGTTTTTTCTTGGCTCAACCACAACCAAGTAGCACCATCGGTGATACTTGATGAATTACCCGCGCTGACTGTTCCGTCTTTTGTAAAAACTGCCTCGAGTTTTGAAAGCCCCTCAAGTGAAATATCTGCACGCACGGCTTCGTCTTGAGCGAGAGAAGTTTTTTCATACTGAATTGCTAAAATTTCGTCTTTAAACAAACCCTTTTGGATCGCTTCAAGTGCTTTTGAGTGTGATCTATAGGCCCACTCATCTTGCCTTTGGCGGGAAATTTTTCGCTCTTGAGCGATAAATTTTTCAACCGTTTCACCCATGAGCATATCGGCCATGGGACAGTGAAATCCATCTTGATACATGGCATCGACTATTTTTTGATGACCCAACTTTGTTCCCCATCTAGCAGTCGGCACGAGGTAAGGCGTGTTGCTCATGGATTCCACTCCACCTACCCAAAGATTTCGGGCTTTATTTAGTAAAATTTTATCCATCCCTTGAGCGACGGCAGACATCCCAGAAGCGCAGGCGTGATTAATCGTCCAAGCGGGTATACTTTCTGATAGTCCTGCAAAGATAAGAGCCTGTCTTGCTGTGTTGGGGCCTGCTCCCGCCTGTCGAGCATGTCCCATCAAAACAGCGTCTACTTTTGACATATGAGTTTTGAGAAGAGCCTCTTTGAGTGTGAGCGCTGCAAGCTTAGGCGCGCTTAAAGCTTTGAGGGCACCGCCAAATTTTCCTATAGGACTGCGGAAAGCAGCGTTAACAAAAACAGAAGGTCGGGTAATTTGCGAGACGGCCATTGAGCTTCATTATAGACTTGAAAAGAGGCCATTAAAATATGTCGAACGTCTTGTATAGAAATTTCACTCTCGATATGCCCCTAGCGGATCGTGCGGAGGGATCTTGGATTTGGGATCAAAAAGGAAAAAAGTACCTCGATATGAGTGGCGGTGCTTTTGTGAACGCCCTTGGGCATGGTCGTCAGGATTTGATTCAGAGAATTGCCGATCGGATGAAAAAGCTAAGCTACGTCAACGGATGGCATTTCTCCTCTTCTCCGATGGAAGAATATGCGGAGAAAGTTTTGAAATATGCACCTAAGGGAATGAGCCATGTCGGATTATTGAGTTCGGGCTCAGAGGCCGTGGAAGCGGCCATTAAAATCGTGAGACAAAGTTTTTGCGAAGAAGGAAAAAACAAAAAACACAAAGTGATTGCTCGCTCGCCTGGGTATCATGGCAATGTCGGGATGTCTTTTGCGGCTTCTGCTCGTAAAAATTACAAAAAATATTTTTCTCCTTACATCACAGACGTTGCTTTTGTGAGTGCTCCGCTAGAGGGTTCTGAGAAAAATCTTAATTTTGCAGAAGAGCTTGAGGAAAAAATTATCGAGCTCGGACCTGAAACGGTTTCAACTTTTATTGTCGAAACCATTATGGGTTCATCGGGAGCCTGCTCGGTACCCCCTGAAGGTTATTTTGCTTCTGTCTCAGCTGTGTGCAAAAAATATGATGTTAAAATCATTGCCGATGAAGTGGCCTGTGGAGCGGGAAGAACAGGAGAATACTTTGCTTGCCAGCATTTTGGATTTGTTCCTGATGTTTTGGTGATGGGTAAAGGAGTCAATGCAGGACTTATTCCTACAAGTGTTTTGATCGTGTCGGATGAAATTATTTCTAAAATTAAAAAAGGAAGTGGTAGCTTTATGCACCATCAAACCTATATGCACAGCCCGATGATGGCTGCATGTGCTTTGGAAGTGCTTTTAGAAATAGAAAAAGAAAACTTAATTTCGAAGGTTAAACAAGAGGGAGTTTTCTTGGGGGATTTGTTAAAAAAAGAACTTCTTTCTTTGCCACACGTGGGGAGAGTCTCTGGAAAGGGATTTTTCTGGGGCGTGACAATTGTGAAAGATAAAGTGAGAAAGTCATATTTCCCGCCTGAAGAAAAAATCATCATGAAATTATTTAAAAAGTCCAAAGAATTAGGTCTCGTTCTTTGGCCCGTCACAGGTGAAGAAGAATCCCATCAAAGTGATGCCTTTGTGCTTGCCCCCCCCTACACGATGAGTCGTGCAGAAATTCAAGAAGGTGTGCAAAAGATTAAAGAGCTTCTTAGTTTTTAGTTTTGATTTATTAATAAAAATACATGAAAAATAAAATCCAAATAGATGATGAAGGTTTTCCAATCACACAAGACGGGCTTCGTTTAGACGACGAAAATTTTTTAGAAAGAATTTTTTTGGGTCTTCATCGACCCCAAGGAGACGATCGCTGTCCGCTTCTCACAAATTATGATGGACAAGAAATCATTGTGACTTCTTTTGACGATCCTTTGGTTGCACAAGATGTTTTAGAAGTGAGCGATCAAACAAAATGGCGTTTCTTGGGCGGACTTGAATTTTTCTGTCCGCTCAATCAGATCAAGGTGGACGAGTGGAATCGCTTGCATGCTTATCTTGGAGCAGAAAAAATACCCGCGGTTATGAGTCGAAAAGTTCAGGCAAGATTTCTTCTAAATCTTAAGAACATAGAAAACTTCAAGCCTCAGCCCTATCGTCATGCAAAAACTCAACGAGATTGGAATCAGGCTTATCTTAACCAAGAAACTCCCTGGAACATGAATACCATCAATCCTTTATTTGAAAAACATTCCTCAAGGCTTTTAAAAGAAGGTGCGAGCGAATGGTTGATTCCCGGAGCTGGCCACGGGCATGAAATCACGTTTTTTGAATCTCACTCAAAAAAAATTACGGCTTTTGACCTGTCTTCCCAAGTTAAAAAAGAATTTCACAATCTTTACCCAGAGTCCTCTTGTGATTACAGAATAGGTGATTTCTTTGAAACGCCTCTTAAAGCTTTTGATGTTGTGATTGAAAATTATTTCTTTGTCGCGCTTGATCCAGCTATGAGACAAAAAACAATTCAACGAGTTCACAGTCTTTTAAAAGATAATGGCTTCTACGCGGGAGTATTTTTTACAAGATCGAGTCAGGAAGGACCTCCGTTTGGACTCTCGGAATGGGAACTTCGAGCACACGTCGAAAGTTTATTTGAAATTAAAGAATGGATTCGTAGTCCTTATTCTCATCCCAAGCGTCAAAATATGGAATTGTGGGTTGTTTTGCAGAAAAAATAATTTCTTCTCTTTAGTTATTCAAATTCTTTCATTTCGCCCCAGTTTGGCCCGAAGCTATGATTCGTGAGAAGCGGCGTGTGAAGTTTTTTACCTGTAAAAGGCATAAAGATTTCTGAATCTTCTAAAATTCTCTTCACTTCAGGGTAAAATTCTTTTTCAAAGCCTTTTTTTACTTCAAACAATAATTCGTCATGAATCTGAAGAACAATTTTTACAGGGAGTTTTTTCTCTTGAATCCAATCTCGAACTCGAATCATGGCAAGCTTAATAAGATCTGCTGAGGTTCCTTGGAGAGGACTATTGATGGCCATGCGTTCTGCAAAATTTCTTAAAGCAGGGTTTTTTGAATTGATATTGTCTAGTTTTCTAATTCTCCCTAGGAAGGTTTTGACCTCACCTGTTTCGCGAGCTTCTTTAACCACACCATCCATCCAAGTTTTGAGTTGAGAATAACTTTGAAAGTAGCTTTCTATAAAGCGCTGCGCATCTTGGCGGGAAATTCCTAAGGTTTTGGCAAGACCAAAGGCTGTTTGACCGTAGATGATTCCAAAATTGATGGTCTTTGCCGAACGTCGCTCATCACTTGTGATTTCACTTTCGCTTTTTCCAAAAATGAGTGAAGCCGTTCGGGCGTGAATATCTGCTCCCTCTCTAAAGGCACGGGTTAATTCCTTGTCTTGTGTGACTTCAGCCAAAAAACGCAATTCAATTTGAGAGTAATCGACGGAATAAAGAGAATTCCCCTCTTCCGCAATAAAAGCTTTACGAATGCGAGAGCCTCTTTCAGAGCGAATGGGAATATTTTGAAGATTGGGTTCTGAGCTTGCAAGACGCCCTGTCTGAGCGATGGTTTGCGAAAAATGAGTATGAAGTCGCTTTGTTTGTTTGTTCATCAATTCAGGCAGAGGTTGAATATAGGTTGATAAAAGTTTTGTGAGCTCTCTGATTTCCAATAAAACCTTAGGAAAAGGATGTTGGGCGCTTAATTCCTCAAGCACTTCAACGTCGGTTGAGGGCCCCGTTTTACCTTTTTTTATAACAGGAAGCTTTAAGTCTTCGAACAAGAGCTTTGTGAGTTGTTTGGGCGAGGCAAAGTTGATGTTCTCAAAATCTTGAATTCCATCATTTTTTAGAATTTCGCGAGCGCTTTCTTCTGCTTTGAAACGTTCTTTTTCAAGATCTCGATAAAGTTCATGAAGATAAACGTTATCGATTTTGACACCATTTCGCTCCATCTCAAAGAGAACACGCGCAAGAGGACGATCCACTTCATTGTAGAGTCTGTAGAGATTTTTTTCTTTCAACTCTTTTTCAAAAAGCTCCCAGAGTTGAAAAGTTAAAAGAGAATCTTCTGCGGCATAATGAGTGGCTTGCTCAAGGGAAACATCTGAAAAATTCTCGCCTTTTTTAACAATCTCGTCATATCGAGTGGGTTGAGCGCCAAGATAGCGTTCTGATAAATTTTCGAGATTATGAGATCCAGTGACATCTAAAATAAAAGAGGCAATCAGAGTATCGTGATACTCACCTTGATACGAAATCCCCTCGCCCACTAGTTGGTGCCAATCAAATTTTCCGTGATGAAAGATAGCTGTTTTATTTTGTAGAACTTCTTTGGCTAAGTTCAAAGACTGAGTGGGATCGAGGTTTAATCCGTTTTTATGTCTCAGCGGCACGTAGTAGGCTGTTGTCGAATCAAAAGCAAAAGAAAATCCTACAAGATTGTGAGGAGTGTATTGATCAAGAGAAAAGGTTTCGGTGTCAAAGGCAAGTATTTTTTTGTCTGAGTTTTTTTCAAAAATATTTTTTAACTCTTCAAGGTTTTGAACACATACGTAATGTGAGTTTTTTGCTTTTTTTTCCTCTTTTACGACACTCGCTTTTTGAATTTCATCTACAAAGCGCTTAAAGCCAAGGCGCGAAAGCTCTTTGACGAGTTCATCCACAAGAGGGGGATGTTGTTTTTCTAGAAAAATACTTTCATAAGGAACATCTTTTGAAAGTGCTACAAGTTTTTTAGAAAGCTCAATGAGTTCAATGTTTTCTGCAATGGATTTGAGTTTTTTTCCACTTAAGGGATCGCTGTATTTTTTATCTAAGTTTTGACTTCGTGCTTTGGCTTCTTCCAAGACCTTATCTAAACTTCCAAAGTGCTGAATAAGCTCAGCAGCACCTTTAGGGCCGATACCTGGCGCGCCTGGAATATTGTCAACACTATCACCCATGATGGCTTGAACATCCACGATTTGCTCAGGCGATACGCCAAACTTTTCTTTTGCCTCAATTGCGTTTGACCATTGGTTTTTTCGGGTATCAAGGCACCATGTGCTTTCAGAAACAAGCTGGAGCATGTCTTTGTCAGCCGTCACAATGACGATATTTCCTTTTTCTTTTTCAACAAGACTTGCAATGACATCATCGGCTTCAAATCCTGCAACGCTCATCTGAGGATAGCCCCAAAGTTCCATAACTTTTTGAGTGTTCTCAATTTGCAAACTGAGATCTTCCGGGGGGGCGCTTCGATTTGCCTTGTATTCTTTAAAAATTTTCGCACGAAAGGAAG
>JBILWH010000003.1:0-16880 GCA_044370015.1 Bdellovibrionota bacterium
AAGCTTTTGCTCGTCTCATGGAACGTGCTTTTCTCTATCCAAGTCAGAAACTTGCAAAAACCATTCAACAACTTGTCGAAGGAGAAATTCTACAAAAAGAAATTGTGAGCACCCGGAATTTCAAATCCGAACAGATTTTTCAAATCGCAAAACTCAAGACAGCCTCACTCTTTTCCTGGTGTTCTGAAACAGGTGCTTGGGCCACGGGCCAGACTGAACTGATCAAAGCAGCTTTTGATTTTGGACATCACTTAGGTGTCGCCTTCCAGCTTATCGATGATGTAATTGATACTCTTGCAACACCTTCAAAGCTTGATTCTGATTTCTGCAATGAATTCGTAGCTTCTGCTCCGTCTTTTCCTTTGATGCTGCTTTTTGAAAAAGAGCCGCAAAGTTTTGAGATATGGAAAGCACTTCCTTCTCTCGAAGAAAAAATCCAAGCTCAAAACATAGCTTACTTAATAGAATCCTGTAAGACTTCTCACGTTATTGAGAAGGCTCGTGCAAAAATTGAAGAAATTTTAGAAGAAGCAACTGAGCTTGCAAAGACTCTTGGAAATTCTGAAGTTCTCCAAGAATTAGTCAATCAACTTAAAATTCGTGCAAACTTTGCGCTCGAGGGAAAGGCTCAAAGCTAATCAAGTTATGGAAGACTTTCAGAAAGACAAAATTCAATCTTTTTCTGAAACACTTTCTCGTAAAGACGAGCACCTTGATCTTTGCTCCCAAAAAAATGTTAACTCAATCGGTAGCGCTGGATGGGAACACATCACACTTCCCCACTCTGCTCTTCCTGATTTGAACTTTGATGAAATCAGTCTTGAAAGCAAATTCTTAGACCAAAACTTTTCTGCCCCCTTCCTTATCTCAAGTATGACAGGGGGTTCTGCTCGAGGAGAACAAATCAATCAAACTCTTGCTCTTTTTGCCCAAGAGATGAAAATCCCTATGGGCGTTGGATCTCAGAGAATTTTTTTAGAAGATAAACCTGAAAAACTCTTAGGCTCTCAAGAAGTATTCAACTTACGCAAAGTCGCTCCTCGCGCTGTTCTTTATGCAAACATAGGCGCCGTTCAATTAAACTATGGTGTCAGCATAAAAGATTGTTTGTATTTAATCGAAAAACTTCAAGCACAAGCTCTCATCTTGCACCTCAATCCTCTTCAAGAAGCTATCCAAAAAGAAGGCAATCGAGATTTTAAAAACTTATGGCCTAAAATTTCTGATCTTTGTAAACAAAGCTCTGTTCCTGTGATTCTCAAAGAAACGGGATGTGGATTAGATGCTCAAACGTGCCGTCGCGCTCAAGAAGCAGGCATCAAAGCCATCGACATTGCTGGCTTTGGGGGAACACACTGGGGATACATCGAAGGCCTTCGCCACACTGACCGTGCCAATCTTGGTGAACAATTTAGAAGCTGGGGCATCCCAACTACCGAGGCTCTCATTGAAGCCCGCACTATTCTTGGAAAATCTTTTCCCATCGTAGCTTCAGGAGGAATTCGAAACGGTCTTGAAGCTGCAAAAGCTCTTTACTTGGGTGCTGATCTCACAGGCCTCGCACTGCCTTTTCTCAAAGCTTTTGACCAAAAGACAGAAACTGAACAAATTGAGAAACTTAAAAAAACTTATTTTGAGCTTTGTGAAGCTCTTAAAATTGCACTTTTCTGTACGAATTCCGCAAACATCGCTAAACTAAAAGATAAAGGATTAACAATCTATGAAGTCGAGCCGTATTAAAGGATTTTACAAATTAAAACGTGGTGAGCGCTTAGATGCTCTCCGTGAATTTGCTGAAATTCCCTCGGATCAACTTCGAGTTTTCACTCAAGATAGTGCCCTCAATTTTGAAACAACTGATTTGTTTGTCGAAAATGCCGTGGGTTCTTATCCTCTACCCTTAGGAATTGCGACAAGCTTCAAAATCAACGGAGATGATTATCTTGTGCCCATGGCTGTTGAAGAAAGCTCGGTCATAGCCGCTTCTAGCAATGCGGCTCGGATCGTTTATGAAGCAGGCGGTTTTCAAGCAAAATGTTTGTCGTCCTTGATGATTGGCCAAATTCAACTCCTAGACGTTCCACTGGAAGAATGGAAAAACTGCGTCGACAAAATTACTGCAAATAAACAATTTCTCATTGAAACTGCCAATGCCGTTCACCCAAGACTTCTCATGAGGGGCGGCGGCGTTCAAGATATCGAAGTGCACACAAACGATAACACTGAAAAACCTTTTTTAGTGGTTCATGTCTTAATTGATACTCGCGATGCAATGGGTGCAAATATCATCAACACGGTTTGCGAAAAATTAGCTCCGCATTTGCAAGAAATCACCGGCGCTCGAATTGGCCTAAAAATCTTGAGCAATCTTGCTGATCGAAAACTATTTCAAGCAAGTTGCCGAATTGACCCCACTCACTTGATGTCTTCAGACTTAGTGGGCGCTATTGAGCCCGAAGAAATTGCTCAACGTGTTTGGGAAGCTTTTGTATTCGCAGACAACGACCCGTACCGAGCAGCGACTCACAACAAAGGAATCATGAACGGCGTTGATCCCGTGGTGATCGTGACAGGAAACGATTGGCGCGCGATCGAAGCAGGAGCGCATGCTTTTGCAGCAAAAACAGGACGCTATCGCTCTCTTTCAAAATGGTACGTCGACTCTAAAGGCTTTCTTGTCGGGGAACTCACTCTTCCCTTGCAACTGGGAACAGTGGGAGGCGTGACTCGCCTTCACCCTTCTGCCCGTATCGCTCTTCAAATCCTTGGAAATCCATCGGCTGAAGAGCTTGGTAAAATCATTGCTTGCTCGGGACTTGCTGCAAATCTTGCCGCCCTCCGTGCTCTTTGCACAACAGGAATTCAAAAAGGCCATATGCGCTTACATGCAAAAAACATTGCTTTTGCGGCGGGAGCACAAGGCGCAGAAGTTGAAATTATTGCCGACCTTCTCATTCAACGTAAGCAAATCAATGCAAGTGAAGCGGAAATAGCTCTCAGAGAGTTCCGAGAGAAAGAACGTCAAAAACGTGAGCCTTATCTATCACAGTCGCATCCCAGCTAAGCTTATTCTCTTTGGCGAATGGGGAGTTTTAAAAAACTATCCCGCGCTGGGCTTGGCCCTCGACAAGTACTTTGAATGCACGCTGGAAGAGGGTGAAAAAGAAGGACTCGAAATTAATTGTCCGGAGTGTTTTTTTTATTGGAAAAAAGACGATGATAATGAAAAAGACGAGGCACCTGAGTTTTTAAAAAACTCACAAGAAGTGCTTCGATATATTTTTAATGATCCTCTTAAAGTTTTAAACAAAAAAAAACTCACTCTCAAAAGAAACTGGGATCTTTCTGAGGGACTTGGCTCAAGTAGTGCCTTGTTTCTTGCTTTGCTTATACTTGAGCAAAAAATTCTTTTTCAAAAAAATAAATTCTCTCAAAAAGAAATTTTATCATTTCAAAAAAAATTAATTGAGTTTCAAGGAGGAGGTTCGGGCTTTGATTTACTCATCCAAGCCTATGGAGGCTTTGTCAAAATTAACTCAAGTGAAAGCAACCCGTTACCCTCAAAACTTCCCCCCGAACTCCTTCTTGTTCACACGGGAAAGAAGATGAAAACGACAGAGGCTCTTCAAAGAATCTCTCAAGATCTTCACGAAAAAGTTTTTTCTGAAATTGGAAAAAGCACCGAAAATTTTTTTAAAAATCAAAACTGGGAGCTCTGCATCCATGAACATTTCGAGCTGCTAAAAATGCTTGGCGTCATCCCCCCCTTCGTTCTTTCTTTGCAAAATGAATGGGTCGAAAAAAAATGGATCAGCTGTCTTAAAACAACAGGCGCTGGAGGAGGCGACACTCTTATGCTTTGGACGAGAACAGAACACAAAAAAGAACTCCTCAACGATCTAAAAACAAAGGGCTACTGGATTGAAAGCGCTCAACCCTCAAGTACCTCAATATTAGATTCTTGAAAGGTCTAAAACTTGATAGAGTAACTCTCATGAAAGGCACTCCTCATAAACTCTCTCTTACATCGAGTCCCAACATCGCCTTCATTAAATATTGGGGTAAAAAAGAAAGTATTTGCGACGAGGATCGCAACATAGGTTTGAACCCCTCTTTCAGCATGACTCTTTCAAAAGCTCAAACAAAAGTCACCTTGGAAGAAGCTCCAAATTTTGAATTTTTCATTCAAAACAAAATCGCTTCTAGCAAAGACCAAGAAAAAATATTTTCTCACATCAAACGAATCGAAGATTACCTTCAAGAAAAACTACGCCCATTTAAGCTCTCTTCTTCAAATAATTTTCCTACTGGAACAGGAATCGCTTCTTCTGCTTCTGCTTTTTCAGCTCTGACAAAAGCCTTTATATCTTGGTCACGAGGAGATGAATTCCTTCAAAATCTTTTGATTGAAAAACCTCAAGACCTTGCCAACCTCGCACGAAGAGGATCAGGCTCTGCTTGCCGCTCTCTTCATGGTCCCTTTGTTGAGTGGAACGATAGAACAATTAGTGTGCACAAAAGCGACTGGAAGCTTTACGATACGATTCTTATTTTTTCGAAAGTTGAAAAAAAAGTTTCAAGTACAGATGGACACAAATTTGCAACACTCAGCCCTTTTTTTGCAAAACGCCTCAGCAAAATCCCCGAGCGCCTTGAAAAAGTAAAAAAATCTATTCATGAAAAAAATATATCTCTTCTAGGAACGACTCTTGAAGAAGAAGCCCTCGAAATGCATGAAATTATGCGCCACAACCCCCACCCCGTTGAATATCAAACGGAAGAATGTAAAAAGTTCTTAAAAGAAATCCAAAAAATTCCGTCTCGCGATTTTTACTTTACGCTCGATGCGGGCCCCAACGTTCATCTGATCTCGGAAAAGCCTATAACCCCCCTTGTTAAAGAGCTTCTCAAAAAAAATTCCCTAAATGCTGAAATCTGGGAAGACAAAGTTGGCTCCCCCTCCTCCAACTGCTAACTTAACTTTTATGGAAGTTGTAGCCTACGTTGTGTCATGCCTCGCCATTCTTTGGTCTTTTGGCGGCGGTCATCTCCCAGAAGTTTTTTGGTCTCGTGTTTTTATTGCAGGTCCTCTTTGTCTTGTAACTGCCCTCGTTTTGCTAAAAACTCGCAAAGAACTTAAAATCCTCAAGCCTCATTCAGGCTCATGGATGATGGGTATCGGAATAGGCCTGGTGATGTTCTTAGTGGGAATTTTACTCGCCTGGTTTAACAAAGAAAAAACAGCTCAACTGAGTGACCTTAGTCACTACAAAATAGCAGGTCTTCTTGCATGGGCCTTCATCCTTAGCCCAGCTTGTGAAATTATTTACCGTCACGTTCTAGCACCCTCTTGGGGAATAAAAAGTAGCGCCTTTATAGAAGCTCTTAGCTTTGGAGTGGGTGCCGTTAATTTTTATCTTTTTTTGATTGTTTTCGTTTGGGGTTATATTGGCTCACGCTTAAGTATGCGATTTGGAATTGTTGCCTCTATGGTTGCTCGTGGACTTGCAACTCTTTTACTAATTATTAGCCTACAGGCTGTTCTTTAAAAAAAGGCTTTTTGATGAAGCTTCAACAAGCCTCAGCTTGCGGAAAATGTATTCTTTTAGGAGAACATTCCATTCTTGAGGGAGGAAGTGCACTCGCTTTACCACTCAAAATGCTTAAAATTGAAATCAGCTTTGAGGCAAAAAAAGAAAATAGCCTTACGGTGAATTTCCCTCTACAAGACAAAGACGAAAAACTTTTTTGGTCACTCCTCAGAGAAGATTTTTCAGAATTCAACACTATCGGTGCCTATAACATAGAAAGCAGCCTTCCAATTGGAGCAGGACTCGGATCATCTGCCGCACTATGTGTCGCTCTAAATCGTCTTTTCAGAAAAAATATTGATTCAAAAGAATTGATTGAAAAATCTTGGCTAAGTGAATTTAGATTCCATGGAAAAAGTTCAGGTATAGACCCGACGACGATCGTGAAAGAAAAAGCTCTGCACTTTTACAAACCACACGAATTTAGTGAAATTATCTTTCCGAGTGACTTTAACTCAAAATTTATTTTCGTTTTATTTGATTCAAGAATCAGAAGAACCACACAAGAAATTGTTCAAAAGAGTTACTCACTCAAAGAAACAAACTTCATCCTTTGGAAAAAAACCATCTCTGAACTTCAATCTCTTGTACTTAAGGCAAAAGACAATCTTCAAAAAAACAATATTGAGAACCTCGGTTTGTTGTTGAATAAAGCTCATTTTTTACTTTCAGATCTAGGCGTTTCAAACGAAGAGCTCAATTCTCTTCAATCACACATCCTAAAAGAAGGAGCACTTGGAGCCAAGCTCACAGGTGCAGGCCGAGGTGGCTTCCTACTGGCTCTCTTTGACCTGAAGACTTGGAACGCTTTGAAGTCCGGAAAGAGCTCTGAGTTTGGAAGCTTTTTTGAGCTGATTCTTTGATTTGTTTTTAAAATCAGAAGCTATTTTTACAGCTAATCCTGCATCCACATAACCATCTGCAATGACTTTATTTTTTAAAGCTGCTGTTTTCACAATGGATTTTTGAATGATTTGTTTCACTTCTAAATTTGTGAGTTGAGGATTCATGCTCCACACAAGAGCGGACAAACCTGACACAAAAGCTGTTGCCTGACTGGTTCCATTCATAAATCCATACGCTTGATTTTGTTGAAGAGATAAAATTCCTCCACCAGGAGCTGCCACGCTGACAGTTTTTCCGCCCCAGTTAGAAGCAGGAATCAATTTTCCTTCAGGACCAATCGCTGCAACTGAAATAATATTATTCAAATCATAGGATGCAGGAAAGTACGGACGCACAGACGTATCGTTGCGCTCGTTACCAGCTGCTGCAATCACCAATATTCCTTTGTCACGGGCCTCTTTCAAAGCCTCAAACTCTTCTTTGGCAAAGCTCGCACCACCGCCTGAGTAGTTGATAATATTTGCGCCACTTTTGACAGCATAGCGAATAGCTTTTACGGTATTTTCTAAATTCTTAACTCCCGTCGCATCACTTGCAAAATATCGCACAGACATGATCTTCACACCGGGACATACACCTTTAAAGCCATTTGACTCTGAAGATTTGCCACTGATAATTCCCGCAAGATGAGTTCCGTGACCATGACCATCGACAATGCTTGCATTATTTGTTGTAAAATCCCATCCATTTATATCATCAACCGTTCCATTGCGATCGTCATCGGATCCACTTTTTCCAGAAACTTCTTTAGGATTTATCCAAGCAGAATCTTTTAAGTTTTTATGTTTAAAATCAACTCCCGTATCGATGATCGCCACAACTATTTTTGAAGAGCTACAATCGAAAGTCTGAGAAGCTTTAATGGTTTTTTTCTTTACCAAATAATCCCAAGCATTTTTTAAACCTAAACCAGGGCTTGCGAGCATTCCCCATTCAGAATCCAAAAGACTGCTAACAGGAATACCCACTTTAGATCCGCTTAAAGTGTCTAAAGAGGGGCTCAGTCCAGAGAGCTTTAATTCATTTGAAAAAGAAGAAATAGGTTCTTCTGTAACAAATTCATGAGTTTGTGCACTTAGGTGAGAGACTCCTAAAACAACAGTCAAAGAGAAAATAAACAATCGGTGTAACATTCAAATTCGCCTCTTCCTGTAGAGATTGCAGAAGCTATGCCAGAGGTTAACGTCCATCCTCTCTATTCAAGATGTTGAAATCTAAAGAATAATCACGAGCAACCCCTCTGAAAGTAAAGTAAATCAAAGACTTAAGCCAAACTTTGCAAAAGCCCCTGACTAATCATTAGACACCCAAGCTTGAGGCTCGAAAACAAGTGCGTTGAAGGTGTTTTTTGTTGTAAAGTACATCCATTCAAAATGAAGCGATTATTCTTGGTAAAAATAGTTTTTTATAGTTTTTGTTTAAATGCCGCCCCTGTCACAAATTCTTTTGATTTAAATAATGTTCCAAGCGCTCTTCCGCGAAAATACCAAGAAAGACTTGAGAATTATCTTCGAGCTTCCCCAGATAAAGATGGTCCAAACTGTTTTCAAGCAACCGCTTTTATTACAGGCCTAACAAATAGGATGACTTATATGTCAGACATTGAGTTTTTTTGGCTTCTTAAGAAATTTAATTGTAAAGAACTTCAAAAAAATGATGTTCCTCAAAGCGGTGACATAGGCTTACTTTCAAGCGACTTTTCCAAAAGAAATGAAATGAAACACTATGAGCATGCTTTTGTATGGGATCGCTTTCCTGATTATTTAGTTGAAAAAATAGGAAGCTACTCGAGTTTCAAACTTAAACAAACTCACATACGAGAATCTGAACAATGGACTTTATTCAAAAAAGAATGTCTGATTGAGCCAGACAAATGCGCTCTAAAACTTACAAACTTTCGCTGCCCTCAATATCTAGCAGAAAAAGTTTACAACGGATCAAACGCTCTCGAACAACAAAGCAGAACAGTAGAAGAATGGCTTCGATCTAAGCACTTGCCACCAAAAAAAGATCTGTCCCAATTAGTTCTTGAATTAAAATCGCTTCTTTCAAGAAATTCAGAACAAATAAATAAACAAAGTAATATAAACCTATTTGAATCTTATTCACTAGAGAACGAAGAAGCCCGCTCCCTCCTTCGCCAAGTTCAAATACTTATGGATCCAAATTAGAACTGAGTGAACACCCACTTACAATCCTCTCAGCAATTTGAGCTTTTGTATTCTTAAAAGATAGATCTTGGTCGAAGAAAATATTTTCTTGCATTGCCTCTTCTCGACTTAAGACAAAAACCTGATTTGTATTTGAAAAAGGCCCCTCGCCCTCAGCCCCACTTCGATTCACAACAATCGCATCAGCGCCCTTTCGAAGAAGTTTCTTTTTTGCGCGCTCAATGACTTCTGGCCACGAGCCACTTTCTAGAGCAAAAGCCACAATCCTTTGTGAGGCGTGTTTATTTTGAACAGCCCACGCAACAAAATCCGGTGTTGCTTTTACATTCAAAGAAAGAGTGTTTTGATTTTGTCTTTCTATTTTTCCCTTAAAGGGTTCAATCTCAAAATCTAAAACAGCGGCAACCGACACGAAAATATCGCTTCGGGGAAACGCCATCTTAAGAATTTTTTCATAATCAGTTACACCTTCAAAACGAGACACCTCAAAATGATTAGAATGTTTTTTTAAAAGCAAGCCCAAATCACTCTCAACAGTCGAATCGCAAAGACCTGCAAGCACATGAACCCGCGCTCCTTTTTGAAGAAAAACTTTTGCAAGCTCTAGACCCATTCGCCCACTTGATGAGTTTTGTAAAAATCGCACTTCATCCACAGGAGTTCTCATGGCTCCTATACTCAGCAAAACTTTTTTATTACAAAAACAAGAACTTTCATCTCCTAAGAAAAGCTTTTCAATTTTCTTCGAAATTTCCGAATGCTCGGCAATATGGCCTAGGCCTTTTTCCCCACAAGCAAGTGTTCCTTCACGAGGACCCACAAAAATAAATTTACGTTGCCTAAGCACATCACAATTTTCTTGATTGGCAGCACTCTCCCACATCACCACATTCATAGCAGGACACAAAACGACTGGGGCCTGAGTTGCAGAAATTTGCAAAGTTAGAAAATCATCGCAAAACCCCTGTCTCACCTTGGCAATAAAATTTGCCGTTGCTCCGTAAACAACAATGACGTCCGCCCAGCGAGCTCCTTCGATGTGATCTGTGCCTAAGTGATCGGAATTCCACAAGTCATTCGAGAGAACCTTTGAACCCAAAAAAGTTTCAATTGTTTTTGAGGTAACAAATTGCGAAGCAGAATCCGTTAAGACAACACGAAGCTCATGTCCTTGGGCTTTTAATTCACGAATAAAGTCAGGACTGCGATAAGCAGCAATGCTGCCACAAATCCCTACAAGCACTTTGGCCATAGGCCAAATCTAGCAAAAACACTCCTCGGTTGGCACAAAATTGTGAATCTCGAAGTCTCTACAATAAAAGGTCCAGAGGCATGAAAGGTCTAAAGATTACCTCGCCTAGCCTGTTCTCGCTCAATGGCTTCAAAAAGGGCCTTAAAATTACCCGCTCCAAAGCTCTTTGCCCCACAACGCTGGATGATTTCGTAAAAAAGCGTGGGCCTATCTTCCACCGGTTTTGTAAAAATCTGAAGCAAATACCCCTCTTCATCACGATCGACCAAAATATTAAGCTTTTTTAACGCCTCAATATCTTCTTTGATTTCACCGACGCGTTTTTTGAGATCCTCGTAATAAGTGATTGGAACCTGTAAAAAATCGATTCCACGCTTTCGAAGTTCTGTGACTGTGTGAATGATATCATCTGTTGCGAGGGCCACATGCTGAACTCCCGCTCCATGATAAAACTGCAAATACTCATCGATTTGAGATTTTCTTTTTCCTTGTGCTGGCTCATTAATGGGAAATTTAATAAAACCATTGCCGTTTGAAACAACTTTGGACATTAGAGCTGAGTATTCGGTGCTAATGTCTTTATCGTCAAAAGTAATGAGCAAATTAAAACCCATCACGTTTTTATAAAACTCAACCCACTCATTCATCTTTCCGAGCTCAACGTTCCCCACGCAGTGATCCACGTATTTTAAACCCACTTCCACATCGCTTTCGCCAGCGGGATTCCATGGCTCATAGCACGGCAAAAAAGCCCCTTTGTAATTTTTTCTTTCTACAAAACGATGAATCGTATCGCCGTAGGTTTGAATAGTCGTCATCACGACTTCGCCATTTTTGTCAGTCAAAACAAGAGGTTCACCAAGCGCTTTTGCTCCACGCGAAGTGGTTTCTTTGTGTGCCTGTTTTGCATCCTCTACCCATAGAGCCAAAGCTTTCACCCCATCACCATGTTTTTTAACGTGCTCTGATATTTCAGACTGCGGATTAAGAGAAGTTGTAAAAACAAAACAAATCTTGCCTTGTTTTAAAACATAGCTGGCTCTATCTCGAACACCTGTTTCGGGGCCAGCATAAGCTAGAGGCTGAAAGCCAAAAGCCTTGCGATAATAATATGCGGCTTGCTTGGCGTTTCCCACGTAAAATTCCACATGATCCGTTCCTAGAAGAGGTAGGAAATCTACGTTTTTTGTGGGAGAGCCCGATACTTTTTCAGCGTTCATAGATCATTTATTAGTAGCGAAAGTGTGGACTTGTCACGCCTCCTGAGAAATGTCTTAATAGCTAAGCCATGAGCGTCATTGACGAAATTATTGCTAAGCTTCAAAAAGAACTCGAAACTCAGGAAGTTGAAATCTTTGACTTTTCTGCACAACACATGGGTCACGCAGGCCTTCAAGAAAACGCTACCAATCTTCACCTTCAAGGAAAAATCAAAAGCTCCAAGTTCACAGGCCTCAATCAAATGAACAGAGAGAGAATGGTTTATAAAATCCTAAATAAAGAATTTGCTGATGGAACCATACATGCGCTGACCCTTGAATTGAAAGAATAAGCCTACATTAAAAAACTATAATTTATTATCGAAAGAACAATTTAAAACTTGTGAAGGAGTAATTATATTCCAATTAGGTCCGCTTCCAGCAATAGATAGTTTCAATTCTACGAAAGAAACACCCTTTCCGATATTACTCATGTTGAACAAACATTTTAATGTTTGCTGATCAATCAAATTTCTTGTAAAATCATCTGCAGCGAAACTGACAGTTATTGGTTCTTCATTGATCTGATTATTTACCAAACCGTTAACATTGTAATAATAAAATGCTTTAACAACAGTCCTTCCGTTTGCATCCTTACCTTGTGCACCCTTAAGCGCTAAAGATGATTTAGACTCCATATTAAATCTCGTAAATCTTAAAGTAGTTTGAGCATCGAGATTGTTAGAAGCTAAAAAAAGAGTAAACAAAAAAATAAAACACTTGATTGTATTTGGAATCATAATTATATAATCGCAGAAAAAAACGCACACTTAAGTTAATTTTATATAGTTAACTAAAACTTCATAAAATCCTGATAAGTTTTCAATTAATTTTTCAATTTAATAACGAATTTTTAAATTCCATCAATTATCTACTTCAAGAGAGATGCGATCAAGAGAGAGACTACGCTCATAACCTTGATCAAAATCGCAATACCAGGACCAGAAGTGTCTTTGAACGGATCACCTACGGTATCGCCCACAACCGCAGCCTTATGCGCTTCTGAGCCTTTCTTTTCGCCCTTTAAGCCACCCTTTTCGATGTACTTCTTGGCATTATCCCAAGCTCCACCTGCATTCGCCATAAAGAGAGACAATACAGCTCCAGTCACCATCGCACCAGCAAGAGTTCCACCTAGAGCCTCTGCTCCGAGAGTAAAACCAATTACGGGAGGAACCACAATCGCAACCATCCCTGGAAGAATCATTTCAGCCAAAGCAGCTTTTGTCGCCAAATCCACACAACGAGCAGCATCGGGTCGAACACCTGCCTTGCCTTCGAGCAAGCCAGGAATTTCTCTGAACTGACGACCAATCTCTTCAACAATCTTACCGGCAGCTTTTCCAACAGCGCGCATTGTGGAAGCCCCAACAACACAAGGGAGAATTCCACCCAAGAGCAACCCAACAAGAACTTTTCCATTTGTAAGTTCAAGACTCAAAGCTTCGGCTCCGCTCTTCAAACGACCAAAATCAATCTCAGCTTTGAATGCCGCAAAAAGTGCAATCACTGTTAAAATCGCTGAGCCAATCGCAAAACCTTTACCAATGGCTGCCGTTGTATTTCCAACCGCATCCAATTCGTCGGTAATGTCACGAACATCTTTTCCAAGACCGCTCATTTCGGCAATACCGCCTGCGTTGTCACTGATTGGCCCGTAAGCATCAACCGTCATCACCATCGCCGTTACAGCCAACATAGAAACCGCAGAAATACCAATTCCATACAGACCTAAAGAGTTAAAACTAATCAACGCAACAGCAGAAATCACAAGAAGAGGAAGAATCACAGACTCTAATCCCACTGCAATTCCCTGAATAACGTTCGTGCCAGCACCAGTTTTGGAAGATTCTGCAATTTGCTCAATAGGTTTGCTGCTTGTGTAATAATCGGTAATCAAACCCACAACACCACCGCCAACAGCACCTGCAATCACACACCAAAAGTTGTGAATTCCATAACCCAAAGAATTTCCAACAAACCAAAAAATCACAAGAAAAATAAAAGGAGGAATCAAAAGCGCCCCACGAAGAATAGAATAAGGCTTGCCCTCTTTAAAAAATCGCAACAAAGCAATCGACAAAATACAAACAATCAATCCAATTCCAGAAATCACAAGTGGAAGATAAACGCCCAAATTACGTAAAGCTTCTTCACCAACAGCCGCGCTGTCACTCACAAGTGGAGCTAATGCCGTTGGACTCAGCGTTTGCGCAAGAGCAATAGCAGCAACCATTGCAGCAATATAGCTTTCAAAAATATCCGCACCCATTCCCGCAACATCGCCTACATTATCGCCCACGTTGTCTGCAATTACACCAGGGTTACGAGGATCATCCTCGGGAATTCCTGCAATGACTTTTCCAGCTAAATCTGCACCCACATCGGCAGCTTTTGTATAAATTCCACCACCCACACGAGCAAAAAGAGCAATCGAAGAAGCACCCACACCGAAACCATGAACCATAGACGCAAAATCTTCACTCGTAGAGAAATACTTAAATAAAACACCCATTCCCATAAGGCCAAGTCCCGCTACACAAAGACCCATAACCGCTCCGCCATCAAAAGCGAGAACAAGAGCGTCACCTCGACCTTTTGTGCGCGCTAATTCAGCTGTGCGAACGTTGGAGTGAGTTGCAGCCTTCATACCAATGAAGCCAGCAAGAAGAGACAATAAAGCTCCCGACAAAAATGAAAGAGAGGAAAGAACGTTGAGAGATAAACTCAAAACAACAAATATAAAAATTGAGTAAACAAAAAGAATTTTATATTCGCGCATCAAAAAAGCCATCGCGCCTTCGCGAATATAACTTCCGATTTCAACCATTCTTTCATTACCAGGATTTTGTTTTTTAACTCTGAGATAGAGTACCCAAGCAAATACGAGAGCCACTGCGCCAATAATTATGTATAAAGATGGATTCATCATAAAGTGTTTTAGTTCTAAATGAGAGAAACTCGTTCGTAAATTTCTTTTTTAAGAAAATGAATCTGTGCAATTCAGCGCAAAATTAAATCAGCCCAAAATTAAATTAGTGAGAAGGCTTTTTAAAAGCGTCCAGCCAAAAAACAAAAAGCTTTTAGTTTTCTTTTTGCTTTACGGATGAGCGCTTTTCAACAGCGTTCTACCAACGTTTCAACAAAACTTCTTACCAAGAAGCTTTTGTCACGCCCGGAATCAAGCCTTCAAGAGCTAATTCACGGAACTTCACACGACAAAGTCCAAACTTCTTGTAACAACCACGTCCACGACCTGTGATTGAGCAACGTACTCTCACGCGTGTAGCGGATCCGTTACGAGGAAGTTTCTGGAGCTTTTTCTGAGCTAAAAGCTTTTCATCGTCACCCAATTTAGGGTCAAGCGTTTGCTTGCGTAGTTCGATACGCAATGCTTTTTGTCTATCGCTCATTTTGATACGTTTTTTGTTGCGGTTCACAACACTTTTCTTTGCCATTTACTTTCCTTTTCCTTCATTAAAAAACTCGTTTGCACGAACGTTTCTTTTTTGTATTTTTCTGCCAATTTTTCAAAATATGAATAAATAGCAGGTCGGGTCCAATCCTGAAAACCAATGATCTTTTCAACTTTCCATCCATGAGGAGTCACAACATAGGTTTCAGGAAACTTTTCCGAACCCCAGCGAGTTGCAACCTCACGCTTTGCATCCAAGAACAAGCGATTTGCAGGTATATCAATCACATTTGCGTCTAAGAAGCGATCAACCTTAGCCCAATCCTCATCAATACTTACAAAGTAAAAATGAACTCCCTTTTCTTCTAGTCGACTTGCCAACTCACTCATTGCGGGCATTTCTTCCACACAAGGAGCACACCAAGTCGCCCAAAAATTTACAACGGAAAGCTGATTTTTTGAAAAATCAATTTTTCCGCCTTCATCTTTAAGTTTCGAAACAAGACCTTCAAAAGAAGGTGCCTTCTCTACTTTAAAGGGAACAAAAACTTCGGCCTTACCAAGACTTTTTCCGCTGTGCTGACTGAAATACACCCATCCTAAAACAGGCGTTAACACCAAAACACTCAGCTTGAAAAATCTGTCCCAGAAAACCTTAGTTGAGCTCATTTAGATTTTTTTGCTTTTTTTGCAGGCGCTTTTTTGCTTTTCTTTTCAGCTTTTTTAGAATTTTCTTTTGAATCTTCCGCGCTTTCTTCACCAGCTTCTTTTGCTTTTTTTGCAGAAGCTTTTTTCGCAGTTTTCTTTGTAGCTTTTGTAGAAGCTGCAAATCTTTGCTCTAAGCCTTTTTCAACAAGTCCTTGATCAACCCATTCAACAAGGGCCATATCAGCATTGTCGCCAGGGCGAGCTTGAGCAAGTTTTAAAATACGGAGGTATCCACCACTACGAGACTTAAATTTAGGAGCCACATCATGAGTGAGGCTATAAACAGCATCACGATCATTCACCAAAGAATAAACATGGCGAACGTTTGCCACTGTTGGATCCTTGAGACGTGTTACGATTTTTTCTACATAAGGACGCAAAACTTTTGCACGAGCAACTGTTGTGCGAATACGACCATCACGAACAAGACCTCTTAATAAATTTCTAAGAAGAGCTACACGGTGACCCGTTTTAACTCCCAATCGACGACTACGAGCTAAGTGCCTCATGTTTAGTTACCACCTTTACGATCACGAAGTCTTTCTGCGATAGCTTCTGGAGGCAAATCAATTGCAATGCCAAGACCCAAGCCCATTTCAGAAAGAATGTCTTTAATTTCATTGAGTGACTTACGACCAAAGTTTTTCGTACGGAGCATTTCTGCTTCAGACTTTGTCACAAGTTCATAGATGTAGCGAATGTTTGCATTCTGTAAGCAGTTTGCACTTCGAACAGAAAGCTCAAGCTCCTCAACACTCTTGAAGAGATTTTCGTTGATATCGCCTTTGCCTGAATCTTTTTTAACTTCCACAACTTCGATGCCTTCATCGAAGTTAATGAAGATACTTACCTGATCCTTGAGGATTTTTGCAGCGTAAGCAAGACCCAACTCAGGAGACAAAGAACCATCTGTCCAGATGTCCATTGTTAAACGATCATAATCAGTCCAACTTCCAACACGTGAATTTGAAACTGAATAATTCACACGAGTCACAGGAGAGAAAATACTATCCACACCGATTGTTCCGATAGGAGAATTTTCTTCCTTGTTACGTTCTGCAGGAATATATCCACGTCCCCACTTCACAACGATTTCGCCGCGAATGTGAGCATCTTTGCCTAAAGTTGCAATGTGATGATCAGGGTTCAACACGTGAACACTGCTATCAATTGCTAAATCTTTAGCCGTTAAAACTCCTGGACCTTTTTTATCCAAGAAAATAGTTTTTGTTTTTGTTCCAACAAGCTTTAAACGAACACCCTTCAAGTTAAGAACGATGTCTGCCATGTCTTCTGTCACGTCATTTAAAGTCGCAAACTCATGTAATACGCCTTCAAATTTTACGCTTGTGATGGCACAACCTTGGAGCGAGCTTAACAAAATTCTGCGAAGTCCGTTTCCGATTGTGTGTCCATAACCACGCTCCAAAGGACGCGCAATAAAACGACCATAAGTGGGAGTTAGAGAACCTTTTTCAATCTCAATTGCTTTAGGCTTGATTAGACTCGCCCAGTTTTCTTGAACCATTGTCATAATTACTCTCTCTCCTTATACACGACGTCTTTTAGGTGGACGGC
>JBILWH010000072.1:0-6084 GCA_044370015.1 Bdellovibrionota bacterium
CTGAATTAAATTAACAAGGTCTTTTTTGGCTTCTTGAAAGAAAAGTTTTTGTACACCTTGAATAGGCTGAGATGATTTATCAGAAGACACACCACTCGATTCTTCTTTAAGAAACTTTTTTGCGCCTGGAATCGAATATCCCTCAACGTACAAAAGATGTTTGACCTTGAGAAAGTTCTTTACGTCTTCATCATCAAACAGGCGCTGACCTCGACCTGTTTTATTTGGTTTTAACTGAGGAAACTGCGATTCCCAAAAACGCAAAACATGTGCGGGAACCCCTACTCTTTGAGCAGCCTCTTTGATTCTGTAAAAAGCCATATATTTATTTGAACATGGAAATAAATAAAAATGAAGCCTATTCCTGTCTAATTAGATTCGATATTCTTGCTAAATGCTTAGGCATTGTTTTTTTCTTTGTGTTTTTGTTCACACTGCTTACTCACAAGAACTAAATCGCGATATGCTTTCGCTGGGCACTCTCTACAGCCCCACTCAAACCTATAGAACATACGATCTTAGAATTGGAGCTCCTCCTCTTGTTTTAAATGAAAAAATTTCTTTAATCCCTTCTTTCAGGGCCCAAGAGGGAAACGTAAAACTACCCGCAATATCTACCGATGAACCCTTTAAAAACTATCGGATAAATCTTCTAACACGAATCAAAAGCTCAGGTCACATCAGCTATATCTTTAATCCTCATTTAGAATTTAAAAAAGTAACCCATAACAGAAGAATTTCTCAGGATGCTTTATTTGGATCAGCTATGTTTTTAATGAACTACAAGCCAAACGAGAATCTAACGGGCTGGAAATATGGACTTGGTCTACATTATTCTCGCGAATTTAAATCAAACACAGTAATTCCAATTGCAAACGCTCAGTACCAAGGAAGCCGATTCAGAGCCGAAATTGGCTTTCCCTTTACAGGAATTTATTTCAACAATGATCCCAAAAAAGAATGGGGATTGAGGGTTCAATTTGACTCTAACCTCTATCGATACACGCCCGAAGCTCCCCTTTTATTACCTGAAACTCAGGGTCTACGAGTCTGGAGAATTGACATAGGTCCTTCAGCTAAAATTTCTTTGTCTGATTCTTTTTTTGTCCGCTCGTCTTTGGGCTTTCTGCTCCTTCACGAGGCGCATTCCACAGGATCGGAAGCCACCAAACAAAGACTCCTTGCTAAAAAAAATGGAGAAATTTTTCTTCGCCTGAGCCTTCACTACGAAAAGATATAAATTCGGTTACCTTAAACTTGCAGCAAAAGTCTTTGTAAGCTCAGCAGTCACCGAATCAATCGTTTTCTGTACCTCTTCATCAAGCAACGTTCTTTCGTCCGATTGTAAGAGCAAGCGAAACGTCAGCGAATGTTTTTCATTAGAGATCGGATAGACATCTACACAAGTAACTTCTTTCAAATCAACTGCAACTTTTTTAATAAGTTTTAAAATATCTTCAAAAGAAGAAGAACTACCAAAAACCAAAGAAAGATCTCGCTCGACAACAGGATTCATCGAAGGTGTTGCCACTTGTGATCGGGGCTTCACGCCCAGTTTTTGTTCTAATTCTTTAGGCGTTTTCCAATCCCAAAGATCTTCAATCACCCTAACTTCGCCCAATGCAATAGGGAATTTCCAACCCGCAGGAAAATTCATCATTTCTCCTATAAGGCCAGGATGTAATTCTCCAACATATCCTCGAACACCTCTTAATCCAGGTACACTCACAAGCGCAGTTCTTCCTGGATGCAACGCTTTGACGGGAATCCATTGAGGTAATTTTGCTAACTCATCAGCACTCAATTTCCAAAGAGCCTTCAATTCAAAGTTCTTCCAACGGCCATCAGATTTTTGCAATACCGATTGTAAAGATTCCCAAAACCCTTTGGCATCAAAATAATTACGATACTCATCGCGAGTTTTTGATGTTTTATCTTGTAACCAAGTCGCCTCTTCACGGTGGCCCATCAAGCCCCACGCGATATGAAGAGACTCTTTTGTTTTTAAATCTTTTTCTTTGAGACCAAGTTTTCCACTTGTGGCTTCAAATACAGTTCCCGTTTCAAAAACCTGAACTCGTTTTTGACGAAGACTTCCGTGACGCGAAAGATTTTTTAAAATTCCTGTTGTTAAACTCGACCGTAAATACTTCCAGTCTTCGGAAATAGGGTTTTCTATTTTTTGCAATGAGCAATTTGGCGAAAAATTTTCTTTTTCACTTTCTGAAATAAAAGCATAGGGAGCAACTTCTACAAATCCAGATTTCAATCCCACTGAGCGCAAATCTTGCCAGCGATCAAAGATGGCCGTTGAGACTCCGGCATGAGACTTTGACTGAACAGGGTAACGTGAGGGAATTTTATCAAAACCTACGACACGAGCAATTTCTTCGACCAAATCAATTTCTCTGTGCAAATCCCATCTAAAAGGAGGAGCCTCAACCTTGATAACATTTGAAGATTTTTGTTGAGCAGGAATCATTGTCGCCAATAAAGCATCCAATGCTTCTTGGGCCGTCACTTCAAACCCAAGTGTGCGCTCTAACATTCTGAGATCTAAGTTGATGTGCCGATGCTCAAAAAGCTTTTCAGACTTTTCGGCTTTGACCACAACAAATGAACCACGCTTTCGAGCTCCTAATTGATTTCGAAATAAAAACGATAACCGTCCTGCTGCCTCATAAACACCAAAGGGATTCACTCCGCGCTCAAAGCGATGACTCGCGTCACTTGATATCTTGTGCCTCTTGGCCGAAGCACGCACAACTTCCGGATCAAAGTATGCTGCTTCCACAACAACTCGAGTAGTTTTTTCAGTTACCCCGCTGTCTTTTGAACCCATCACACCCGCAAGAGCAATAGGCTTTTCGATATCGGCAATGATTAAATCTTCAGGACTTAAAACTCTTTCAACATTATCAATCGTTGTAATTTTTTCGCCCGCTTTTGCATAACGAACTATGATTTTTGATCCCACAATTTCATCGGCATCAAAGGTGTGCATTGGTTGACCAAGCTCAAAAAGAACATAATTTGTTAAATCAACAGGCCCCGAACGAAAACGCTCAGTGCCCAAAACTTTTAATCTCTCGGTAAATATATTTGAATACGTATTTTTGGAATTAAAACCTTCAAAAAGTTGTGCCGTGTAGAGAGGACAAGCCTTAGAGGCTTGCACTTCAACTTTTACGATCGGCACATCGCCTTGTTTTTCATCTTCAAGCTTATCTCGCTCGGGCATGTTCACCGTTGGCCAAGATTTAGAATCACTTCCAAAATATCTACGTAACTCACGAGCGAGCCCGATCTCTGATAAACAATCCGCACGATCAGGAGTTAATTCCAACTCCCAAATTTCATCGCGAACTTCGATCACATCCAAAAACTTTTGTCCCACGACAAGAGCCGTCGGCAATTCCAAAATCCCTTCAGACTCTTTTGCAAGACCCAATTCACTTTCGCTACAGAGCATTCCATTTGAATCAACTCCGCGAATCTTGGCCGCTCGAATCTCCATTCCATTAGGAAGCTTGGCACCCACGGGCGCAAGAGCAACGGTTAATCCCGCTCTCACATTGGCTGCTCCACAAACAATCTGCAAAATTTCTTTTCCGTTATTAACCTTACAAACGTTCAAACGATCCGCTTGAGGATGCTTTGAAGTCTCTTCAACTTTTGCAATGAGAATATCACCCAAGGATTCGCCAAGTTTTTCAACTTTTGCGATTTCAATTCCCGCAAGTGGTAAGCGAGTACGAATACCTTCAACAATCGCCCACTCTTTAGACGTGGGGCTTATTCCATAAATTTCAAAAATCCATTTCCAAGAAAGCTTCATGAAAACTCCCTTAAGAATCTTTGATCACTTTCAAAGAAAGATCGTAAGTCGCTGACACCATATTTAAGCATTGTCATGCGCTCAAGACCCATACCGAAAGCAAAACCCGACCACTTCTCGGGATTCAAATCAACAGACTTGAAAACCTCGGGATCAACCATTCCGCAACCCCCAATTTCGATCCAACCTGTTTGTTTGCATGTTTTGCATCCTTTTCCTGAGCAAAACACACACGCCATATCCACTTCAGCAGAAGGTTCTGTGAATGGAAAAAACGAAGGACGAAGACGCACGCCTAAGCTTGCGCCGAAAAATTCTTTTACCATATGATCAAGTAAACCCTTGAGGTCACCCATCACCACATCATGATCGACTAACAATCCCTCAATTTGATGAAACATCGGAGAATGAGTGGGATCGTAATCAGAGCGATACACTCGCCCTGGGCAAATCATCCGGATCGGAGGTGGCTGCAACAACATGGTGCGAATTTGCACAGGAGAAGTGTGAGTGCGAAGAACCAATTCCTTTTCACCCGCAATGTAAAAAGTATCTTGCATCGCGCGAGCAGGATGATTCTTTGGCATGTTAAGCGCATCGAAATTAAAAAATTCGTGTTCAACTTCTGGTCCCATCTCAACGACGAACCCACAATTTGAAAATATTTTTACAAGTTCAGATTGAACCTTCCACACAGGATGCTCACACGTTTTTGTGAGAGGCACTCCGGGCAGAGTCACATCAACTCTTTCTTTTTCTAATTGCTCATTTAAAGACTGAGCAAAAAGAGTTTTATGTTTGCGATCGAGTTCACTTTCAACTTTTGTTTTTATTTCATTAATTTTTTGGCCAAGAACTTTTCTTTCAGCCTCCGCAACTTTTCCCAAGTTGCGCATTTGCAAAGGGATATGCCCCTTTTTTCCAATCCACTCTATTCGTAAGTTTTCGAGCGCAGACAAATCTTGAATAGCAGAAATCTGAGTTTCAAATAAACGAGTGAGATCCTCGAGCGTCAGCTCTTTTTCGGGTGTTGCCATCAATGCCAATCCTTTTGCCTATGCGGCAGGTATTAGTTTAACGATGAACGAACAGATGTGACAAGTGCTGTGAATGTTGCAGGATCACGAAGAGCGATTTCTGCTAAAACCTTACGATCCAAAGCGACAGCATTTTTTGTCAAAGCAGAGATGAATCTTGAATAAGAAAGACCTTCTGTGCGACAAGCTGCGTTGATGCGTTGGTTCCAAAGAGCACGGAAATCACGCTTCTTGGTCTTACGATCGCGAAATGCGTATTTGAGAGCTCTTGTATAAACTTCATAAGCTTTTGAAAATGAACGACTGCCAGAGTTTCTGAAACCTTCTGTAGCCTTGAGAACTTTTTTGTGACGTCGTCTTGTTTTAAATCCACCACGTGCGCGTGCCATATTTTAAATTCCTAACTTCTTATAGACCTTACAAATTGTTGTAAGGAAGTATACGATTGAGTCTTCTTTCGTTACCTGCGTCAATGTATGCATTCTCGTTCAAACGACGAATGCGGCTGTTACTTTTACCGAGTTTTAAGTGACGAGTACCTACTTTGCCGCGCTTGATTTTACCGCTTGCAGTTTTTGTAAATCGCTTTTTAGCTCCAGAATGTGATTTCAATTTTGGCATTTCAATAAACCCTTTATATTTGAAGGACTTAAGATGCCATGTTCAAGCCAAAGTTTCAATCCATTTTCTGAATTTAGAAGGAAAAATAAAACCCCCTTTAAAAACTGTCAAAATATCCTTAAAAACTAGCTAGATGAAGGACTATAAACCAATTCTTTTAAAAGACTTAGTTGCCCAAGGCTGCACCCCTTTTCAGATTGAGGTTTATCTAGCAACCTCTCGTATACCCTCCGGTGAAATTAGATCGTATTCAGAAATTGCTCGCCAAATTGGAAGACCAAAAGCTGCAAGAGCCGTTGGCACCGCCCTCAAACACAACCCATTTCCCGGAGAAAGGGTCCCCTGCCATAGAGTCGTTCACGCATCAGGAAACACAACTGGATACATGGGATCAACAGATCCCACATCACCCGAGAATAAGAGAAAAAAATTCTTACTGGAAACTGAAGCCAAAAATACTCATCAAAAGCTTAAAATATAAACAACACTAACTAAACGCCGCTTGGAGCACCCTGAGTTCCAGACGAATTACCTGAAGCAGCGGCCATCGCTTCTTCATTGCGACGAATGTTCTTCACAATTTCAAAA
>JBILWH010000073.1:0-6022 GCA_044370015.1 Bdellovibrionota bacterium
GAGGGCAAAGTTTGCAACTCCCACTCCAACGCTTTTAATCAATGTGATGGGAGCTCTTAACTTCTCGTAAGAAATTCTTTTGTTTTTGTAATACTGCTCAATTATGGAGGGAAGAATTTCGTATGGTTTATCGGGATAAAGCCTTTTTAGCTCCTCAATGGTTTCAACGGCGGCTACCTTTTCTTTTAATTTGAGTGGCATAAGTGAAAAGCGAGAGTTGTTTTGAAGATGTGTGGAGAGTGGGTTTTTTTCTAAGCCAAAATCATTTGCGATGATGATGTCTGTGCTTTCAGTAAGTTCTTGAGCTTCTTTTTCAATTTGAACGAGAGCACTTTCAAGATCAGACACTTTTGATATCTCAATATTCAAAGATTCTTTAGAGTTTTGTAAGGGAATTTCAAGGACTATTTTTTCAATAGGTTGTGTGTAAGCTGCAATATTTAAAAACGTAGAAAATATAATTTTTGTGAATTGATTCACGTGAACCTCAAGTCTTTGTTTGTTTTTTTGGAAGAGGCTAAAAATGAAGGTTAAAGAATTTTTTGGCCGTTGGGGGCCATCATCATACTGCTTAAAGGCATAGCCATAAATAAAGCTAGAGAAGCAGAAGTGGTCATTGAGTTAACTAATAGATGAGCTTTTATTTTTCGGCAAGCACTATTTGGAAGATTTTAGATAAGCTTTGATCAGCGTTTAAATTTTGTCAGATAAAGAAACATTCTTTCCGCTAAGCTAGTACGAGAGGGTTTTGTGAATGAATGAAGGGATTGGTTTTTTTTCTGCGGATTATATTCAGGCCCGATCTCGTTTTCTTATAGCTCTCGATTCACTTCAGAAAAAAGTGCATCATTCCTCTTTAGATATCAAGTCTTCTCAGTATTCGTCCCTATTTGTTGACGCAGCCCATATTCAGGCTACGCATTCAAAAAAGAAGTTATTTATCTTAAGCTCTGGTGTTCATGGGAGTGAGGCGCCTTTGGGGAGTGCTTTACAGCTTTTGTTCCTAGAGAAGATTGCTCCTCTCATTGATTTTTCTAAGACAGGGGTTTTGCTTCTGCATTCAATAAACCCTTATGGTTTTGTGACAGGAAGAAGAGTTACTGAGAACAGCGTGGATTTAAATAGAAATTTTTTCAAGGAAGCTCAAAAACTTAAGAGTATTCATAACAAAGCTTATTCTAAGTTTGCTTCTCTTTTGTCGAAGAGAAAAAAGGTTGCACATCCTTTTTTTGAATACCTACAAATTACTTTAGGCTTATTGCTTCCTACTCTTATGGGAAAAAAACAAGAACTTACTCAGGCAATAGCAGGAGGACAATATGAGGATCCTAAGGGAATTTACTTTGGGGGCCTGAAGTTGGAGCCTCAGGTTTTGTGGTTAGGGCGTTTACTGGAAAATGTTTTGAAAGAATATGAGGAGGTTCTTCATTTTGATGTTCATACAGGATTGGGAACCTCAGGCCTTTTGCAATTTATCTGCGGGGTTAGAACTCAGCCTGAGAATATTTGGGTAAAAAAACAAATAATAGAAAAACTTGAAGAAAATTCTCAAATGAGAGTTGTGACAACTGCTTCAAAAGGCTTTTATCAGACAGACGGAGATTTCGTCGACTTTGTTCATGATTGTGCAGCTAAAAACTCAAAAGTTGCAACTTTTACAGCTGAGTTTGGAACCTTAGGCGATGATATTCTTTCACAGTTAAAAACATCCATTCGTATAATTCTAGAAAATCGAGCTCATCATTGGGGATGTTTAAATTTAAAGATTGAGGAGAAAGTTAAAAAACAATTCCAGGAGCTCTTTAACCCAAGCGATTTAAGCTGGAGAAAGAATGCACTTTCTTTAGGTGAAAAGGCGTTTTTTGTAGCGTTGAAAGATTCTTTGAAAAGTGAAAATAATTTTGAATATGCAAAGGCAGAAAACTTTTAAAAACTATTTTAAAGATTTACGATTCTGAGCTGTTTTGTTCGCCACTTGAAACTTTAACTTCATAGGCTTCTAAAACTTTTTTCTCAAAGTACTGTCTCGTTTCTTGATTAAGAGGGTGGGCAATGTCACGGTAGCTTCCATCTTTCATTTTTTTTGCAGGCATTGCGACAAAGAGCCCATTAGTTCCCTGAATAACCTTTAGATCGCGAATAAGAAAGGCTCCATCGATGATAACAGTTGCATAAGCTTTTAGTTTTTCCTCGTTCATCAAATAGATCTGTACGTCTGAAATTTCCATGTTGTTCCTTTCTAGGGTTTTATCGGAGCTTCTTAAGATTTTTAAAGGATGCGTCAAATGATTGATTTTGTGACAAAGCTTTGTCTCTTTTCAAGAATTTGACTACATTTGCTCATATGTCAGAAAAATCAAGTTCTAATGAATTTCGCATCGAAACGGATACTTTTGGAGAAGTCAAAGTTCCGTCGCACAAACATTGGGGTGCGCAAACTCAGCGGTCTATTGAGAATTTTCCTATTGGAAATCATCGGATGCCTGAGTCGGTCATTCGCGCCTTTGCTGTGTTAAAAAAAGCTGCTGCTTTAGCGAATAAAGAACTTAAGAAACTTGAAGAGACAAAATGTAAGGCTATTTGCCAAGCTGCGGATGAGGTCCTTGCTGGAAAATTAAACGAGGAATTTCCTCTTGTTGTCTGGCAAACGGGATCGGGCACTCAGAGTAATATGAATGTTAATGAGGTTTTGGCTTCACGAGCAAACGAAATTTTAACTGGAAAAAGGGGCGGGAAAAAACCTGTTCACCCGAATGACGATGTAAACATGAGTCAATCATCGAATGATTCTTTCCCAACTGCGATGAATATTGCAGCTGTTGAAGGAATTGAAAAAAGATTACTTCCCTCAGTTAAAAAACTTCATTCATCGTTAAGTGAAATTGAAAAAAAATATGCGCATCTCATCAAGGTGGGGCGAACGCATTTAATGGACGCAACTCCGCTCACTTTAGGTCAGGAATTCTCAGGATATAGGGCTCAGGTGGAATATGCTAATGAGCGTATCGAGCAAACATTACCTCGATTAAGAGAACTAGCTCAGGGTGGGACAGCTGTGGGAACAGGTTTGAATACTCACCCTAAGTTTGCTGAGCTTGTCGCAAAAAAAATATCAGAAGTTTCAGGATTAAAGTTTCTAAGTGCTCCAAATAAATTTGAGGCTCTTGCTTCTCATGACGCTCTTGTTTTTGCTCACGGAGCCCTTAAGACTCTTGCTTGCAGTCTTATGAAACTAGCCAATGATGTGCGTTGGTTAGGAAGCGGCCCGCGCTGTGGTTTGAATGAGTTATCTTTACCTGAGAATGAGCCAGGATCTTCGATTATGCCTGGAAAAGTAAATCCCACGCAGTCTGAGTCTTTGACAATGGTTTGCTGTCAGGTTTTAGGAAATGATGTAGCTCTCAACATAGGAGGGGCTTCGGGAAATTTTGAGCTCAATGTCTTTAAGCCGCTGATTATTTACAATTTTATGGAATCTCTTGAGTTGCTTGCAGATAGTTGCTCAAATTTTGTGGATAAATGCTTAGCGGGGATGACTCCAAATGAAAGCAATATCAAAGGGCATTTAGAAAATACTTTGATGCTTGTAACGGCTTTAAATCCTCATATTGGGTATGACAATGCTGCAAAAATTGCAAAAAAAGCTCACAAAGAAAATAAAACGCTCAGACAAGCAGCAAGAGAACTTGGTCTTCTAACAGATGCACAGTTTGATGAATGGGTTAGACCTGAAAAAATGATTCACCCAGGAGAGTAAGCCCTAGGCGGCATTTCGCATGTCTTCTTTGCTTGGGGCAAATTGTTTATACCAAGCAAATGTTTTTGAAAGGCCTTCTTTAATTCCCAGACATTGAGTAATGTTGTTTGGAAGAAGAGAAAGCATTCGAGAGCAATCTAAGAATTGCTCCGATATAATAATGGCTTTGTTTGTGAGGGGCTTGATGATGGGTTTGATATCAAAACCTGAGGTTTTTGTGAGTTGTTCAACCACTTCGCGTACAGTGTATTTGTATCCTGATCCAACGTTGTAGGCTTTGCCTGCCGTGACAGATACTTTGTCCATCATTTGTGTAATGATTCGTGCAGCATCTTCAATATATAAAAATTCTCGAATATTGTTTGCGACTCCTTCATAGATAATCGGAGACTCTCCTCGTAAAAGACGTAATGAGCTTCCAACAATAAGACGAGTTTCGTTGAAATCGCCTGGTCCATACAAACTTGAAGCGCGAGCAGTGAAAACAGGAACTTGATAGTTATGATAATAAGAAAGTGCAACGTAGCTTGTGGCGGCCTTAGAAGCAGCAAGAATCCCTTGGGGTTTAAGCGCTTGATGCTCACGGTAAGGAAGTTCCTTGAAGTCAAAATTACCGTAGGATTTATCACTCTCCATGCAAAGAATGCCCTGGATGTTTCCGTTTAGCTTTGCAGCCTCAAGAACCGTAGCCGTTCCCATGATATTTGTTTGAAAACACTGAAGAGGGGAGGCGTGAGCACTTTCAATTGTGCTGAAGCCCGCACAGTGAAAAATATGTGTGATTTTATGATCTTTTAATGTGTTTTGAATTGTATCAAGGTCGCATATGTCTCCATTTACATAAGCAGCTTTGTGATGAAGGTTTTCAAGATGAAGTAGGCCCTTATTTTGATTGCTTTTTGTAAGGCCTACAACTTTTTCACCTTTAAGAATAAGTTGTTTTGCAATATTAGCTCCTAAGGCGCCATTAATCCCCGTAACAAGTATTACTTTACTCATATTTTAATACTTCGGAGATTTTTGATGTCCAGAGAGTTTTTTTTTGTGAAATTTTTGATGAGTTTAAGGTAAAGAAAAGGTTCTACATCTGACTTATAAGTTGATTTAATTCACTTGGCGAAAGTTGTGAAAGTTCCTCGGCTAATTTGAGTTCTAAAGTTTTTTCGTCGTAGCTTTCTATATGATCCTCATTTGAGCTTATGGGAAAGAGTTTTGAGTCAGAGTTTGAAAAGAAAATAAAATTTAGACAAAAACAAGAAGAAACAAGCGTTAAAAATCCAAAAAAATATAATTCTTTTAATTTAATCTTCATATTTTAATTTTAAAAATAAAAAACCAATACACCTTTCCTCATATATAGATTCTCATTATTAGCGAGGAAATAAAAATGAATAAGAGGTTAAGATTGTGTTAAGCGTTCAAATTCTAAACGTTCTTTTTTAAGAGGAGGGCTGAGTGTGTCTATGGATTCGACACGAGATATGTTTTGATTCTTAAGAACTTTTTGAAAGTTAGAGTTGCAGGCATAACTAAGGCCTAAAAATTCAGGTGCCCAAAGATTGTGGCATTTGAGAATTGTTTCTTCGCTATACCCCTCTGGGTTTACACTGAAGCCAAAGGGGTCGTGAAACCAAATGTTAGCTTTGAATTCACAAGATGTTTTTTCAAGGGAGCTGAAAATTTTGGGTTGTTGAAAGTTAAAGGTTGATAAAGAAATTTTTTTTTGAAAAATATCGAGGACTAGTTTTTCTATAAGAGGCATTTCGTTCTGCCATTTTTTTTGAGCCTCAAAGAAAGGAACAGGGTTTTTTTCAATGGCGAAATATGAGTGTTCGATTCCAAATGCAGAAGCAATAACATTGAAGAGTAGCCAATTTGTTCCCGTTCCTAATCCAAATTCTCCAATGATTGGACGGTCAGTTTTTCGTTTTTGGATATATTCAATTGCGGGCTTAACAAAAACCAATAATGATTCACGAAAGGCGCCTTTTACAGAGCGAAAGGGTTCACCTAGCTGATTGCTCCAGAGCGTAGGGCTACCATCTTGCGTTCGAATCCAAACATATTGATCCTCAAAATTTAAATCACCCATTTAATAAACTCAAAAAATAAAAATTAGCGCATGTTTTTTGCGAGAACTTTTTTGCGGGCTCGAATATTTTTTGGAGTGACTTCCATCAACTCATCTTCACGAATCCACTCAAGTCCTCGTTCAATTGTCATTAAGCGAGGAGGTGTGAGAACAATTGCATCGTCTTTGTTGAC
>JBILWH010000074.1:0-5977 GCA_044370015.1 Bdellovibrionota bacterium
AATAAATTAAAACTCACAGAAGAAGAAAAAAAATTCTTCAAAGACAGAACGCCTATTTTCAAAATTTCCAATTTTGACGAGAACTCAGGAAACTTATACTTTTACTACAAAAAACAATTTGCGATTCGATTAAATTACGACGAACTCATGTCTGGCTTTTTTATCTACCTAGGAGATAAAGCCTTGTTTGTTGTGACAGATCCCGTAAACGAAAATCATCAAAAACTTTTAGAATTTTTTAATAAATTCTTGACCGACAAAACACCCGCTATCAAACCCGAAGTCTTTGCGAAAAGCATAGCTCTTTACTTAAAACTCAACACTTTAGATATTCAAAAATGAAACCCGGTAATCTAGCTAAATACCGCTTGGAGCGCCTTGATTTCCTGAAGAATTATTTGAAGCAGCGGCCATCGCTTCTTCATTGCGACGAATGTTCTTCACAATTTCAAAAGGCATTTCTACGCTCGCCATCAGGTGGCCTGGATTCATTTTGCGGCCTTGAGGAATTGGAGCAAGAGTCAACGCAAGACGCTTTCCTTCCATCTTAGGCTTCGCATCCAAAATTGCGTTGTCGTTAATTTTTTTGATAAACGCAACCAAGGTTTCCCAACCCACTTTGAGATGCTCAAGTTCACGACCACGATAAACAACCACAACTTTTACCTTGTCGCCTTCTTCTAAAAATTCAATCGCGCGTTTGCTCTTGTGATCAAGGTCATGCGCTTCGGTCTTAGGACGAAACTGAATTTCTTTTGTTTCGTTAGAAACTTGTTTTTTCTTAGCAGCTTGCTGCTTTTTCTTTTCTTGATACTTTAACTTGCCCACATCTGTGATGCGACATACGGGAGGATCGGCATTATCGGCCATCAATACAAGATCAAGGCCCATGTCTTCAGCTTTACGAATAGCTTCACGCAAATCTAAAATTCCAAGCTGTTCTCCTTCTGTGCCAATGACACGCACAAAAGATGCACGAATGCGACGATTAGTAATAAATTCTTTCACGTTAAATTAAATTCCTCCATGTGGATATTTTTGATGCATCTTGAGATTCATAGCTGAAATTCATAATTCGGGACGAGCTTCATCACGCAAGCGAGCACGAAAATCTTCCAAGCTCATACCAGAAAGCTGTTCACCCGTACGCAAACGCAAACTGAGCTTACGATCAGCCGCTTCTTTTGCTCCAAGAATGATTGAATAAGGAACTTTCATGCTTTGGTATTTTTTGATCTTTGCAGATAATTTGTCTGAAGAGTCATCGATAAATATACGATAACCGTCCTTCTTGAGTTCGTCAAAAACTTCGTGAGCATAGCCATTAGCTGCCTCGGTAACCGTAAAGATTCCTATCTGCTTTGGAGCGAGCCACAAAGGAAAACGACCCGCATAATGCTCGATCAAAATCCCAAGGAAGCGCTCCAAGCTTCCGGCAATTGCCCTATGAATCATCACCGGAGCATGAGCCATGTTGTCAGAGCCAGCATATTCGAGCTTGAACCGATCAGGCAAAGCAAAGTCCAACTGGATGGTTCCGCACTGATAACTTCGCCCCAAAGAATCCTTCAAGTGAAGGTCAATCTTAGGCCCATAGAAAGCTCCATCTCCTGGATTTAATTGATAATTTTCACCGGCTTTTTCAAGAGCCTTCGCAAGGGCTGCCTCAGCCTTGTTCCACGTTTCTAGTTGACCAATGTATTTTTCAGGACGAGTTGAAAGCTCTACACGATGCTCAAAACCAAAGATTCCATAGAATTTACGAACCATTTCCAAAATACGAATGATTTCGCCTTCGATCTGATCTTCGGTACAAAAAATATGCGCATCATCTTGAACAAAGCTTCGAACGCGAAACAGCCCCGTAACCACCCCACTGCGTTCATGGCGGTGAACACGACCAAATTCACTTAAACGAATAGGAAGCTCCTTATAAGAATGACGAGAATTTCCGTAAATCAAACAATGCCCCGGACAGTTCATGGGCTTAATCGCACAACTTCGCTCATCCACCTGAGTGAAGTACATGTTTTCTTTGTAGTTATCGTAGTGCCCAGAGGTCTTCCACAATTCATCGCTCATAATCAAAGGAGTGATCACGGGCTCAAATCCATATTGTGAATTTAAATCCGACAGAACTTTTTGAACTTCTTGATAAACTGCTGCTCCGTTGGGATGAAAAAACGGCGAAGCAGGCGCCACACTGTGCATACTAAAAAGATCAAGCTCGGTGCCAAGTTTGCGGTGATCGCGTTTTTTCGCTTCTTCAATCATGGCAAGATGATCATCGAGATCGTCCTGACTTAAAAAAGCCGTTCCGTAAATTCGAGAGAGCATCGGATTTTTTTCGTTACCGCGCCAATAAGCTCCTGCTGTGTGAGAAAGCTTGAACGCCCCGATGTATCCAGTAGAGGGTACGTGAGGGCCACGACAAAGATCTAAAAACTCACCTTGTCGATAAATACTCACTGTTGTAATTCCTTGATCTCGAACTAAATCCTGAATCAATTCAACTTTAAACTTTTCACCTTTTTGATCAAAAAACTTAATTGCTTCATCAACTGTCCAAGTTTCTCGAGTCATTTTGAGATTTTCGTTTACGATTTCTTGCATGCGCTTTTCAAGCACCGCAAAATCATCAACCGTAAAAGCCTTGTCTCTAAAGAAGTCGTAATAAAAACCGTCTTCAATCACGGGTCCGATCGTGACTTGTGTTTCTGGAAACGTCTCTTTCACGGCCTGCGCCAGAACGTGCGCACATGTGTGTCGGACAAGATCGAGAGCTTGAGGATCTTGAATTTTTACATCTTCAACAGGAGCTTTATCCACAGAGGTCACAGGTGTCTGCAAATCATAAAGAGTTTTGCCAACTTTTTTACCAATGACTTCGATTGTTTCCATACCACGTTAAAGCTTATATGAGAGCATCAGAAGCTTCAATCTTTTGCAAGAGCTATTTAGGAGTGGCAACAGTTGTTTGCTGACCAATCTTTTGAAGCGCCTTCACAGGGGCAATATCACTCATTTCGTCATTGAAGCTTTCCAAGTACGTGTAAGCATTCAGGCCATCTTCAAAGTGACGGATCAACAAGCGGCTTTCTTGCAAAGAAATCAATTTTTGAGAAAGAGCCTTTTCGATACTTTCGCGAATCGAGCGGATAAGCTGAGGTCGCTCGTACTCCACATAAGCCAATACTTCACTTACTGTATCACCCGACACAACGTGATCAATCACATAACCTGAGCTTGTCATCGACACATGGACCGCATCCGTGTCTCCAAAGAGATTGTGCAAATCCCCTAAGATTTCTTGATAAGCTCCCAACAAGAACATCCCAATATAGTAGGGCTTCTGAGAATCAAAGTTGTGAAGAGGCAAATAGTCCTTCACGTCTTTAACATCGATGAATTTTTCAATCTTTCCATCACTATCGCACGTCAAATCAAGAATGATCCCCTGACGAGTTGGTTTTTCATCAAGCCGATGAATCGGCATAATGGGGAACAGCTGACTCACAGCCCATGTGTCGGGAGCGGATTGAAAGACTGAGAAATTACAAAAATAACTATCAATCAAGAATTTTCTTAATTCTTCGGCTTCTTCAATCTTGCGATCTTGAGTTTCAGACACAGCCAAAGCTCTCGTACAAAACACACGAAACATCGATTCCATGACCGCACGCTGACGAAGAGTAAGGTAACCTAAGTTAAACAAACTCAAAGCATCGTCTCGAACTTTGTACGCATCCTGTAAATGTTCATTTAAGTTTTTAGGAGAAATCGTTTCACATAAGTGCTTCATTTGTGAAAGCGTTTCGTGTTCATTATCTTCAGCTTGCAGAGTTGGAAGCGAATCTTTTCGAACTTCATTTACACCTAAAACGTTAAAAACAAGCGCACTATGATGAGCGACAAGTGCTCTGCCCGCCTCAGTAATAATTGTCGGACATGGCACTCCTCGAGCCTCACAGGTATGCTTGATCTGCCAGACAACATCACTTGCATATTCTTTGATGGAATAATTGACCGAGTTTTCCCAGTTTGTTTGAGAGCCATCATAATCAACACCTAAGCCTCCACCCACATCTATCATCGAAAGTCCCGCTCCCATCGCGGCAAGTTCTACATAAATCCAACAAGCTTCATTGAGAGAGTCTTTAATGCAACGAAGAGAAGAAACCTGAGAACCAATGTGAAAATGTAAAAGCTCCAAAGAACTTAAAAAATCATGTTTTTTAAGAAGCTCTGCTCCCAAAACCATTTCTTCGGAGTTCAAACCAAACTTAGATTTAACACCTGAACTTTCGGCCCACTTTCCCGCACCTTTCGATTCAAGCTTTGATCTAAATCCAATACGAGGGCGAATGTTGAGCTCTTTTGCGCAGTCGATAATCAACTCAAGCTCCGAATAACGGTCCACCACGATAATCGCGTTGCGACCTAATTTCTGAGAGAGCAAAGCCGTTTCAATATAGTCACGATCTTTAAACCCATTACATATAATCAATCCATCAGACGAATTATAAAGAGCCAAAGCAACAAGAAGCTCAGGTTTTGAACCCGCTTCAAGACCTAGGGAAAACTCCTTGCCTTGTTTCACAATGTCTTCAACCAGAAAACGCTGTTGGTTAACTTTGATTGGATAAACTCCACGATATTTTCCACTGTAGCCGTAAGTCTCAATCGCTTTTTGAAAAGCTTCTGAAATAATTCGAATACGTGAACCCACAATATCGCTAAAACGAATAAGAATCGGAGATCTCAATCCACGTTCTTGCAAATCATCCATTAATTCTTTGAGATCAACTGTATGCCCGTTGGCTGAATCAACTCCTTTGGGAGTGACTTCAACATTTCCCTTGGAGTTAATCCGGAAGTATCCAGACCCCCAATTGTTGATGTTATATAAATCAGAACTATTTTGAACGGTCCAACGCTCCATTTAGAGGCTCATTAAACTATCAATAGTCGAGAATATCAACGGCAATATTTCTTCGAAAGATGCAGGAGGTCTTTATTCGGAAAAACATCTATAGAACAATCATTTTTGAGAATGAACAACAACAGACCTCCCTACACCTTGCTCTTTTTATGTGCCACCCTTCCCTTCTGGGGAAATCTTTATTCTTTCTTACCCAAGGTGCCTCTTCCTTTTTTTGAAATCATTTTAATTTTTACTAAAAGCTTTACCCTTCTTGCTCCATTCTTTTTCTGGAAGAAGTTAAATCTTCCCTCTAGCTGGAAATACTTTTCCAAGCACCTCGGCCTTCAAAATAACAGAACTCGTAACCTTGTAGCGGGAACACTTGTGGGAATTCTCATGGGCGCTGGGATCATTGCTTCTTTTGAATTTTTACCCGAAGCGCTGCAACGAGAAACTCTCTCTCGAATTGCTCTCAAGATCGAAACCCTCCATATAAAAAAAAACTTCTGGCTTTATGCCCTTCTTCTCTCTTTTGCTCACTCTTTGCTTGAGGAGTTTTATTGGAGATTTTTTCTTTTTACGGCTTTTAAAAAATACCTCCCTCGCTTTAGACATTTTTTAGTTGCCCTTGCATTTTCCCTGCATCACTTTGTTGTGACGATTTTTTATTTTGATTTTAAACTTGGGTTTGTTCTGGGATGGGGGGTTTTTGTGGCCGGCTACATCTGGACAAAACTCTATGAAAAAGAAAATTCCCTTGGAGCTGTTTGGATTAGTCACATCATTGCCGACATAGCTTTGATGAGTTTTGGATTTAGAGCTCTCGCACATTCATAAAATAAAAGCCTTGCACACCGTCAACGAAACATCTTAAAAGCGACATTTTTCTTACGCTTCTTTAGACAATTTAAGTCATCTTTACGCCATTGAGCTTTCAAAATTAAAAAATCACAGCCAAGGGGAGGCTTCATAAATGAAAAATAAACTTCTATTTTTTGCATTCACATTTGCTTTATCTGCATCTTCAATCCGCACAAAAGATTTGTGCTCTGG
>JBILWH010000004.1:0-16511 GCA_044370015.1 Bdellovibrionota bacterium
GTGTTCAATAGCGATGTGAAGAATAAGCATGTGAAGCTCCTGAATGCGGTCAGTACTAGGTCCAGGGACAATGATGGTTTTTTCTAGAATTTTAGCAACCTTGCCTCCATCTTTTCCAAGCAGCGCCCAAGAGGTCATTCCTTTTTTTTGAGCTGCTGAGATGGCTTCTAAAATGTTCAGCGAATTTCCACTTGTCGTTAAACAAATAAGAACATCGCCTTTTTGGCCAAGAGCTTCTGTGTGCCGAGAGAATATTTTTTCAAATCCATAATCATTGCCCACGCAAGTTGTGTGTGAGGCATCACCAAGAGCAATTGCAGGCAAAGCTCTACGATCTTTTCTATAACGACCTGTAAATTCTTCTGCAAAATGTTGAGCATCACAATGCGAGCCGCCGTTTCCGCAAATGAGAACTTTACGATCACTTTGAAAGGCTTGAACAAGGTCATTTCCAAGTTGAGTACATTTTTCGATAAGCTCTTCATTGGAAATAAGCTCCGACAGAGCCTTTTGCGCATTGTTGAGGGATTCAATCCAAATAGTTTTGAGATTGTTATTTATGTTTTTTTTTATATCTGCGTTCATGTCTGAAGAACCTTTAGCTTTGCAAATTTTGTCAGGAACTTCCTTGTTCCATACCCTCTAAAGTCTACTTGAACTTTAGTGGCTTCGCCACTTCCGCTTCGGGCACGAATGATTCCTGTTCCAAATTCTGGATGTTCTACTTTTGAGCCAACTTTGTACTCGTCTTCATAGACATCTTCAAAAGCATCTCCCCATGTTTGTGATTCAGTTGATTTCGAGTCTGAGTAGTAGCTTCTTTCATCTGAAGAGTCGTAGCGATTCCAAGCTCGAAAGCCTGTTGAACTGCTATCTTCGCTATGATCTTCAAGCTGAACTTTAAGCTTTGGAAGTTCTCCTAAAAATCGCGAAGGTCTTTGTACTTGCAGACGACCATATACTCGACGAACTTTAGAGTTTGTAAGTTGTAATAATTTTTCTGCGCGGGTAATTCCCACATAAAAAAGACGTCTTTCTTCATCAACTTCTTCGCCATCACCCATAAAGCCCAGAGACATTTTTGAAGGAAAAATACCATCTTCAAGAGCAATAATAAAAACATAAGGGAATTCTAATCCTTTTGCCGAGTGTAGCGTCATGAGCTGAGCCGAGCTTTCTGGATTAACTTTATCAAAGTCTGTTGAAAGACTGCTATCTTGTAAAAATTCAGCCAAAGTCGCTTCGGGTTTTTGAGTTTCAAAGTCTACCAAAACGTTTCGAAGTTCTTCTAAGTTTTCAAGTTTTGAAGCAGCTTCGACAGTATTTTGTGCTGACAGGTATTCTCTGTACCCACTTTTATCGAGCAGAAAGGCATAGAAGTCAGACAGCCGCGTCTCGCGAACTTCGTTTTGCAATTCCTCATAAAGCTTTAAAAAACTTTGAAATTTTTTCTGAGGTCCTGCTCCAAAGCTTTGGGATGAAACACTTAGGCTAAGGGCTTCAAATGCAGAAATATTTTCACTTCGAGCAAGATCTTTAATTTTTTCAACACTTGTGGGGCCAATTCCTCTAGGCGGGGTGTTGATAATTCTTGAAAAAGCAACATCGTCTTTTGAATTCACAAGAAGACGCATGTAGGAAAGAGCGTCTTTAATTTCTGCGCGCTCATAAAACTTGTAGCCCCCATAGATAACGTAGGGCACTCGATCGAGACGAAGACTGTCCTCAAAGAGTCGTGAAACAGAATGGCTCCGATAAAGAATAGCGATATCTTGAGGGTTGACTCCTTCGCGAATAAGTTTTGCAATTTTTTTAGAGACCCATCTAGCTTCTTCAAAGTCAGTTCCAAAAGTATGAACCTGTACGAGTTCTCCTTCTCCAGCTTGTGTAAAGAGTTGCTTTTCTCGTCTTTGAGTATTGTTTGAAATAACAGCATTGGCAACATCGAGAATATTTTGAGTCGATCGATAATTTTCTTCTAGTTTATAGATACAAGCATTTGGAAAATCTCTTTCAAATTCTCGAATGTTTCTGATGTCAGCTCCTCTCCATTTATAAATGGATTGGTCTTCATCTCCGACAACAAAAAGATTCTGATGTTTTTCACTCAGCAGCTTAAGAATTTTATATTGAACAGCATTTGTATCCTGGTATTCATCAACCAGAATAAAAGAATATTCGCTTTGGAGAACCGTACGAATCTCGGGAAATTTTTCCAAAAGCTCATAGGTTTTAAGAAGAAGATCTCCAAAGTCGAAACCTTGCGCGTCCATTTTCTTTTTTTCATAAAGTTTTGCAATCGTTTTGAGCTTTTCTCGATGAGCGGGATAGCGAAGTTCTAAAAAAGTATGCTCTGAGGGATTGATCCCATCATTTTTAAGTCGATCCAAATTTTCAAGAACAAACTTGGGAGAAAACTCCTCATCACTTAGGCCCATTTCTCGTAAGACATCTTTGACGATTGTTGTTTGATCGCTGTCGTCAAAAATTGTGAAATAGGGATTAAGGCCAAAAGCGTAGGCATATTTTCGAAGCCACTTCACGCCTGCGCTATGAAAAGTAGAAAGAAAAACTTGATCGGCTACTTCGGGGGCTATGTTTTGAAGTTCACGTCTCACTCGTTCGCGCATTTCACGGGCGGCTTTGTTGGTAAACGTGAGAGCGAGGATTTCTCCTGGAAAAGCATGACCTTGCTCAATGAGAGAAACAATTCTTTTAGTGAGAACACTCGTTTTTCCAGAACCTGCACCGGCCACGACAAGAACAGGGCCTTTTACATGAAGCGCAGCAGCTTCTTGCTGGGGATTAAGTTTTTTCATAGAGCTTTATTGGTTCTAGCAATTAACGACTGAGATCGCTCGAAGATATTTTATACAGAAAAAAATCTTCAAATGACGCCATTGGACAATAAAAAAGAGGAAAGCTTTTTGATGGGTTGCCCAAGATCGAAAGGATCACTATAAAGGGCAGAGCCGATTCAGAGCCTAAAAACTCTGGGAAGCATGAGGCCGGGGGTTGTCCAGTCCTCCCCAATTTAAGCTCCCGGCCCCAATTTTTTTTAAAATTAACGTACCTAAATTTTAACCTTCTAAGCTTCTAAGAATTTCTAGATAGCGTTCAGGAACTGTTTTAAGGCGTGAAGTTGCTTCTGAGAGGAGCACGGGTTTCATGGTAGCACCTTGAAGTGAGGGCATCATACCCCACTGATTGTTGATGACCATGTCTCCAGCAGTGATTCCAAAATTTGTTGCTAAAACTCGGTCAGAGGAAACAGGGGTGCCGCCTCGTTGAACATGGCCTAAGACTGTGACACGAGATTCAAATCCTGTAACTTTTTCAATCTCATCAGCTAAGAATTGCCCAATTCCACCAAGTAGAGGACGTCCAAAGGGATCCTTACGTTCTTTCGAAACTCCCGTAGCTTTTCCATTCACTAAAATTTTTGCACCTTCTGCAACAACTACGATTGAGAAGCGTTTACCGCGATCTTTTCGAGCGTTAATGATTTTGCAAATTTCTTCAATCGATCGAGGCTTTTCAGGAATCACGACAACATCGGCTCCCCCCGCAATGCCTGAATAGGTGGCAATCCATCCCGCATGACGTCCCATAACCTCTACAACCATAACTCGATTGTGTGATTCGGCAGTTGTATGAAGGCGATCAATTGCCTCTGTTGCAATTTCTACAGCTGTTGCAAAACCAAAAGTAAAATCAGTTTTATCGATATCGTTATCAATTGTTTTGGGAATACCAATCAAAGGCATTCCTTTTTCAAAAAGTTTTGCAGACACGGTGAGTGTGCCCTCTCCACCTATGGCAACAATTCCATCTAGCCCAAGTTCTTTGAAATTTTTAAATGCCTTGTCGATTGTTTCTTGGTCTTTAAGAACATTTGTTCGTGAAGTTCTGAGAATGGTTCCCCCAACATGAATGATTCCACTTGTGGTTTCGTAGTTAAGTTCTACAAAACGTTTTTCAAGGAGTCCTGCCCATCCATCAAGAAGGCCAAGAACAGTATAATTATTTGAAAGTAATCTTCGAGTGACTCCGCGGATAGCTGCGTTGAGACCTGGACAATCTCCTCCACCCGTTAAAATGGCTATTTTTTTTTGATTCATATAGTTTTGTTTAAAAAAACGATAATAACGCGCCTCTCCCTAGGCCGCAACACATTCTCTTTCAGCGAATGCTTTAGATTTAAGCTTTGGCCTGCTAATTTTTAACTTATGTCGGCTCGTGTTTATTTTGTAACGGGCAAAGGCGGAACGGGCAAAACAAGTCTTGCACTTGCCCTTACAGAAATTTTGAGTGAAAAGATTAAAGAACCTGTTCTCCTTTTAAGGATGAATAGCTTTTCCTTAAGCCAAGGAAGTTATCAGCCGGCTCAGCAAAAAAGTGAAAAAGTTTGGGAGCAGGATCTTCACTTGCATCGTACTGTGGAAGAGTATTTTACGGTCACTTTGGGAAAAATTCCTCTTCCCTCTTTTTTTCAAAAAGTAGCAGCAAAGTTAAACGAAGAAGTGGCAAGTCGCCTGCTTTCCAATCGATATATTTTAAAATTCATTGAAGCTTGCCCAGGGCTCACTCCAACAATTTTTTTAGGTAAAGTTTGTTACGAAGCTCAAGCAGGCGGGCCTGATCTTTCAAGGGACGATCAAAAATGGGGAGCAATTGTCGTGGATGCCCCTTCAACGGGCCAGGCTTTACAGGTTTTTGAAAGTGCTCGAACTCTTTCAAAGGTTTTAAATCAAGGGGTGATTTATAGGCACATTCATCAGACCCTTGAGTACGCCTATAGCGAAAATTTTGAAATTTTTTTACTGACTCTTCCTGAAGAGGGTCCTGTTCAAGAGTGCCTTGAGACGGTGAAACGTTTTGAGAAAATATCTTTTGTTCCAAAACGGATTTGGATCAACAAAGTTTCTCCAAAAAAAGAAAAAGAAAAACTAGAATCTTTCTTAGAGCAGAAACAAGATTTAGATCAAAATGATTTAATAAATTTGATTCAAGTTGATTTAGATAGAATCAAAGATCAACAAGATCGAATTGAAGATTTAAAAAATAAACTTTCCCACATTTCTCTTTCTTGCTTAAGTGAAACTTCATTGAGCTCTGAGGTGAGCGATGATTTTGTTTCGCGAGAAAACGCTTCACCCTTAAAGAAAGAAGAAATTCACTTATGAAAAAAGTTTATCTCATTTTAGGGAGTGGGGGAGTTGGAAAAACAACTGTAGCGGCATCTTTGGGTCTTGCCCTGGCAGAAAAGCAAAAGGGTGCACTCTTTACTGTTGATCCCTCTATGCGCCTTTGCCAGACACTTGGCCTTGAGAAGCTATCCTTGAAGGCTTCTGTTTTATGCGAGGGAAATCTTGAGGCTTACGGGCTTGAGGTTCATGAAGGTTTGACGATGGTTTTAGAGAAAGTCATCAAAGACCCAGACAGAGTTCAGAGGATTATTCGTCATCGCTTATTTAGTATTATAGAGGGAAATATTAGCCATCTTGAACATTTTTTAGCGATGGACAAAGTTGTTGAGTTGGTTGAGAGGGAAGATTTGGATTTTTTGGTTGTCGATACACCACCGCACGATCAAGCGTTTGAATTTTTTGAAACTCCTAAGGTTCTTTCTAACTTTTTGGATAAGGCTTTTTTACGAATTCTTTTAGATCCTAGCCTTCCAGAAGATGGAATTTTCACGAGATTTATTGGAAAAGCCCTCCAAGAGGGGTGGAAGCTTTTTCGGTCTCTTTTGGGAGAGGGTTTTTGGCAGGAACTTTCGGTTTTACTACAAGATTTGATGCCCTTGCGTGAGCGCTTGGTTTTTGCATCAGAGAGAATGAATCGCTTGCTTCATGATTCTCACACTCAAGCTGTTCTTGTGAGCGTTCCAGAGTCGAACCCGCTAAAAGTTGCACAAGAGCTTTCTATTGATTGGAAAAATAAATTAGGCGTCAACGTGGAATCTTTAATCTTGAATAAATCTTTTCCGGAAAATATAAGAATCCCAGCTATTTTAGAAGACACTTTATTTTATCAAAAGTGGCTGACTCAAAATAAGCTGATTCAAGGAGACTGGTTTCGATCCTTTAAGAAAGTCAACCGGCTTTCGCCGCTTTCTCCTTTTGAAATGAAAAGAGATAAATTACAGGAGATAGGCCGTGAGCTTTGCTGAATCGATACTTTTAAAAAAATATAATCCTCAAATTCTTGAGAAGTTAATAACAGCTCTTCGTGACCTTGTTCCCAATTGTGGTATGCCTCTTTATACCTCAATTGACTTACGCGATTCTGGATCACGTCTTGTAGCTGTTGATGTGAACTTGTTTCCAGCGGGCTTTAATAACTTGAGTGCTGCTTCAATAGAAAAAGGAGTCAGTGAGTTTCGAAGATTTCTTGAGACAAAACTTCCTGAAAAATCCTCTTGGAAGCTGGGTTTGGTGCCTGAGAGCCATACAAATAATGAGGGATATTTTTACCATTTGCTTACATTGAAGGCTCTTTTAGAAAAAGCTGGAGCAGAACTTCGACTTGCTTGGTCTGGAATGCCTATTCCAAAACCTTGGGAGCTTAAATTAAACCAAAACTCTTTGCTCTATCATCCCTTATCGAGCGTTGCGGATTGGTCTGATGCGATAATTCTAAATCATGATTTAAGTGGTGGACCTTTAGAAGCGTTAAAAGATTATCAAAAGCCTATCTTTCCAAATCCTGAACTAGGCTGGTACAAGAGAAGAAAGTCTGAGCACTTTGATATTGCTTTAAAAGTTTTAAAGAATATTTCCGCTAAGGTCCCTCAGCTTGATATTCATGATTTCATGGCGGATTCAACGACAGTTTCTCAATTGGATTTTTCAAAAAAAGAAGATGTTGAGCGTTTGTTGTCAGAGGCCTCTGCATTTTTAGAAAAAACAAAACAAAGAAAATCGCTTAGTGAAAAAAATGAAAAACCTTTTGTATACATAAAAAATGATTCGGGTACCTATGGTTTAGGAATTTGGAGTTTTTCAACCTTGGATGAGCTTAAAGATGCCGCAAAGGCGCTACAGAAAACTTTTGCTCGCGGAAAACAAGGCACTCAAGTGAGACGAGTTATTTTGCAAGAAGGTATTCCAACTCGCTTGATTGTTTCTGAGGGAGATCATGTTGAGTTTGAACCTGTTGTTTATAGTGTGAATGGAAATAAAATAGGAAGTTTTTTTCGCTATAGTTATTCAACTAAAGATGCCTTGGGGGAGAGTAATCTAAATCGCCCTGGATCTTGGTTTGAAGAAAGTTCTCGCTATCCTAATGATCATAATCAAATGAGGGGCTTGTATACTTTTGTAGCCCTTCTTCACTCTGTGAGCGCAGCTTTAGAAGATTGTCCGTGTGGGGAGTTTGTATAAACAAAAAAACCCGAGTTCCGATTAAGGAACCCAGGTTTTTTATTTTTCTTAAAAAAAGAATTCTTATGGATTTGTGCGTGATTCAATCGCGTCGATAAGCTTCTCGATATTCACAAGCTGACTTCCCAAGTTTTGAAGTTGGGCATGAGCTGCTGAAACAGCATCTTTAGAGATGTTGGGAGAAGTTTGAACGCGGTCATTAAGAGCTTTTTTAAGATCATCAGCTGCGCGCTGAGTAACCTTAAAGGACCCACGAAGGTTTTCTGCTGCAGAAAAAGCTCTTGTGATCTCTTCTTTTGCTTTTTTAAGTGCAGGAATTCCACCAGAAGAGGCAGTTTTTGCAAGAAAACCAGAAAAAGTACCGCCACCAATTTGAATAATATCGCGTAGGGTATCTACGGGAATAATCGTTTTGGAGCGTTTTTGTTTTTCAAAAATAATCTGAGTCAATGTGAGAGAAGTGATATCTTTTTTAGAGCGGTTATCAATAACCGTAACTTCTTCTCCACGCATAATCATTTCGGCAATCTCATCTAAGGTCACGTAACAGCTTTGGTGCGTATCATAGAGCTTACGGTTCTGATAACGCTTAATTACTTTCGTGTTCTTGCCTGGGACGGTGGCTATAGGACTTACATAAACGCCACTAGCACTTATGTTTGTTGGAGCCGCGTTGCTTCCACTATTCGTCATTATTAATCCTCTGTTTTCCATAAACTTTTACCCCCTCATACTCTTTTCCAGGCCCTTGTCATTTGGCACGAAGCGTTTTGCTTTGTGCTGCAAGGAGCCTCAAATCGAGCCCAACTTATCCCTGCTATTGCATCGCTTCAACTAGACCGCTTACTTAAATCTTCTGTTTCGAAAGAAATTAAGAACCTTGGGTCCCGCTTCAAAAAGTATAAGTGCAATGATCATAAGTCCGATGACTAACCATTCGTCACCACGGGGTAATCTCATAGGTAGATAAGTAATTGACGCGGTGAGCTGTGTCAAGCCTCTCAGGGGATTATTCGAAGATCAAGCCCCGTTTTAAAGATATCCGGGGCTTATTTGGTGTTCTCTGGCTTAGCGAGCTTCTTCAAGGGTTTGTTGGTTAATAGAAGCTTTATCTAGGTTGAGGATACGTGGAGAGATGAACATAAGAAGTTCACGTTCAGCTTCCACTTTACTTTTTGCAGAAGTTAAAAGTGATCCGAAAAAAGGAACTTTTCTGAAAAAGGGCAGTCCTCCATCAGAATTTGTATCTTCTTTAATATAAACTCCACCGAGGACAACGGTTTTACCTGATTCTACTAGAGTTTGAGTTGATACTTGTCTTTTATCGACGGGAATAGAACCGTCTGAAGCCTTTGATCCAAAACTATCTTTTTTAAGAGCAATAGTTAGAAGTATGTTGTTATCGTTTGTTACCTGAGGTGTTACGTCTAATTTCAAAACAGCTTCAACTGTTTTTGAAGTGGCATCCGATTCTGCATTTCCAGGTAAGAACACATTAATTTCGGAACCGTCTGTAAGGCTTGCAGGTTTGTTATTGAGGACTGTTAAACTAGGACGAGAAAGTTCCTTTGTGTAACCTGCTTCTTCGGAGGCATTTAGAAAAGTATCGAGAGCTCTAAGAGTTCCCGAAGATCCGACATAAGATCCCCCAAAGCCAGTTTTTTTCGGAATATCGGTGCCTGTTAAGATAGGTTTGAGCTCTCCCCCAATTCCACCACCGATATTAATATTTCCTTTAGCAATTCCAAAAGTTCCGAATGTCTTCCAGTTGAGACCGATATCTCGAGAAAATGTTTTTTTAGCTTGAACGATACGAGCTTCGATTTCTACAACGGGAGTTTGTCTATCTACTGCTTCAATATACTTACGAACTCGTTGAATATTTTTTGGAAGTGCAGTGATAACAATAGAGTTTGTTCTTTCATCGGATAACGAACTCTCTCCGTATTCTTTTTTTAAAAATTTCTCAATTTGTGGAAGTGTTTCTGAAGCTTTTGCATAACTCAGGGGAAAAAGTTGAGTTGCTTTGGCCTGGAGTTTGAATTGCTCCTCTTGCGATTTAAGGGTATCAGAAATATCACTTCTGATTTTTGAGATGGGCATGACACGATAAGTGTTTCCTACTTTTTGGTAGCCTAATTCCGCATTAAGAAGGACAAAGGCAAGAACTTGATCCCAGGGAACACTTTTGACGTTCATGGAAATTTTTCTTTCAGTTTCTCCTACGAGAATGAAGTTTTTGCCAGAAACTTGAGAAATAAATTGAAGAACGCTTGGGACAGAGGCGTCTTTTGCGTTGAAGTTAACTTTTGATCCAACAAAGGTTGATTTACTGTCCAAGGAAATCAGTGTTTCGTAAGTAGGAAGCTCTTGGTTGAGCTTTGCTTCACTTCTTTGATAGGGGCCAGCCTTACTTAAGTAGAAGTCTACGAGTAATTTATTTCCTTCTCTTCGAACAACGGGTTCAGTTAAAGTATTGAGATCCATTACAACCTGAGTATAAGTTCCCATTTCTGAGCGGTTTTCAATAGCTTGAAAGCTATCGATGGGTCCGACAGAAGAATCGACTTTAACGGGACTTTTAGAAACTAATGGTCCGACATAGGTGTCCGCAAGGTTAAGAATATATTTTTTGTTAGCAGTAGATATTTCGGGTGCGTAGTCCACGATTCTTGAGGTTTGTATTTCATATCGCACTCTGTCCTCAAGTGTGAGGGATTTAATGGAAGATAATTGAGCACTCTCGGTTGTTTCAGACACACCTGATAAGGCAGTTTTAGGTTTAGTTGGAAAGGCATTGGGAGCCACAGGAAGTTCGTCAAGTGTAGAGGGGCTTTTTACAACAGATTCTTCAGTTGTGTGAGAACTTTCGACTTTCGCTGCTTGTTCAGTAGGTTCTTTAGCAGGCGGTATGTCTTTTGATGCTTGAACATCAACTTCATTAGAGATCTCATCTTCCGGAGCGTAAAGATTGTCTACGTTCTTTTCGTCTACTGCATCAACGTCTTTCATGAGTTCAGTTTGAGCTCTAAGTGTTTTGACAGAAAAAACAGAAGCAATGACTAAAGTATTAAATAAAACTGTAAATTTTTTCATGAAGTCCCTCTAATAAACATTATACTTTGTCTAAAAAATTTCAGGTACAAAGTGCTTGTTTTTTGGCACAGAAATAGAGATTTTAATCGGCTATGACAAGACTTGTGAAGTAGGACCGCATTTTTCCTTGATAATCTTTATAAACTTCTTTGATGACAATTTCTGAGTCACCAATTTTTTGAATTTTTCCGTTATTTCTTCCGATGGTATCACCCACTTGAAGAGTTTCGGTTGAATTGTTGGGTAGCATGATCATGGCGCGAGGTGCACCCATACCTGTTAAGACGGCGACAAGCTGAAATTTTGTAACATCATAAACTGTAAGTAATTTTCGATTATCCCCGCTGTCTTCAAGGGGTTTAAAGGGATCTCGTTTAATGTGGCTTTGATCAAAAATATAAGTATCTTGTCCTTCAGAATGTAAAAAAACAGGTAAAAAAGCGAGCGTTGTTAGTAAATGTATTTTATAAAAACTTTTTTTCATCATCGCGCACTCTCATCAAAGTGATAGGTTGTAAAACTAGCTTCTGCGTTAAGTACTGATGTTTGGTTAGTTGTATTACTTTTATTGTTTTTGGAATCTTGTTTAAGGATTAAGGCCTTGCCAACAATAATTCTTTTGAGGTGGGAAACTTCATCTAAAAAACTCATAATCTGAACAAAGCTTCCTTTAAGCTGAACACTTATAGGAGTTTCCATAAAGTAAGGATTTGAGCTTTTTGATTGTTGTCCTGGTTGAAATTTAGAAAATTCTAGGCCTACTCGGTCAGAGATATCGGCAAAAGATGAGAGAATGATGGGGATGTCACTTGCCTTGGGAAGTTTATCAAGAGCTCTATTTAATTCTTCCGCTAGTTTTTGAATTTGTTGTAATTTTTCTTGTTTTTGTTTTTCAAAACTTTCTGAAGCTTTATTTTTTTCAGTAATTTCTTGAAGCTCATTCTTTGTAGAAGCCAGTTGGCTTACTAAAGGTTTATAGGAGTTTTTTTCCCACTTATTGTACTGTAAATACATGTAAGCGCCAAAGGCTATAATCCAAATGCCTAGAGGGATTCTGATGATTGCTCTTATAAGTCCCACGTTATTCTCCTAGTGAAGAAACAATTTTAAATTTTCGCGAATTGATGGGTTCAGACGAATCTCTAGATTCTTTTGAAAGTTCAATGGATTCTAGTTTAGTTGATGGAAAATAAATTGAGGAATCAAGTTTTTTTATAAGCTCGCTAACGGATTGAGCGTTTAAGGCATATCCATCAAAAGATGCTTTTTTTTCTTGTGAAGAAGTCGTAATTTCACTGAACCAAACTTCTTTAGGCATTTCTACAGCAACGTATTCTAGAGCTTTAATAAGACCGTTTTTATTATGACTTGTTGAAGAAACAACTTTTATCTTTGTTTGATATTCTTGAACTTTTTGATCAAACTGATCCATTTCAGCTTGAATGCTTTCTAGCTGAGCTTTTTTTTGATTTTCAACTTCGATTAAGGCTTTAGTTTCATCAATTTGAACTTGAATTTTTTGATTTTCTTTTTTTGTATAATTCTCAAAGTACTTTAAACCCGAATAAAAAACAGCAAAAGTAACAAGAAATTTTAAAAATAGTTTTGAGTCTTCACTTCCACCTGAATCAAAACTTAAATTTAATTTTGATCCAGAAGCTGTAGGTTCAGAAGGGGGGGTAAATTTGCCCTTTTTTCCGCTTGGCAGTTGATCTAGTAGGTTGATTCCAGCCATCTCTTTTCCTCTTTTATCCCTTGCGACTTGTTAGGCCCGATGCCGTGAGCAAGCGAGGTGCCCATGTTGCTAGAAAGTTTGCATCAATAGATTTATTTTTTGAAAAGAAAAGACTTTTCCAGTCTATAGTTACAATTTTTGGACCTAAGCGATCTGAAGCAAGGCTTTCCATAAGTCCTGGCGTCAGTGTGCCTCCTCCAAAAAAACACCATTTTTGAACAAGTTCTTTCGAGGATTGAGATACGTATATATCTTCTGACTGTTGGAGTTCAGCTTTCCAGCGATTGAGGCTTTCTTTGAGAGCTTCTTTAGCTTCGTGGGGAATGGCATTTCCATCACTGACCTTGAGAACTTCTGCGTCAGAATGATTGAGCCCTAAGCGGCGAGCCATGGCATCTGTAAAGAAATAGCCCCCAACAGCAAATTCTCTAAAAAATTCTACTTTGCCATTTTTCCAAACACTCACTCTTGTTCCTAAGGCACCAACGTCAACAAGGCCAACAGATTCATCCTTGGGAAATTTGAGAAGGCTGTGAGCGGCATCAGCTGTTGTCAGAAAATCAAGGTCCATGACTTTCGCTTTTACTTCTGCTTCATCTAAGATTGACTGAAGAGTTGCTGCTTCTTCTTTTTGCGCTCCAATTAAAAGAATATCCCAGGCTTTTGTTCCTGGAGGAGCTAGCGGAAGATTATCTCCAATTCCCAACAGTTGATAAGAGATGAGCACATTTGAAATATCAGTGGGAAAAACTTGCTCAGCTTCCCATCGAACTTGTTGAGGAATTTCCTTTTCAGGAACTTTGGGCATTAAGACTCTTTTTGTTAGAACTCCTGATCCTCGAAAAGAAGTTGCGGCAGATGGCTTTTTCTTTTTGAGAGTTTCAAGTCCACTTTTTAGTTGAGAAACGACAAGATCTTTTTGGGTATATTCTCTCTCGGTAATAGCGCCATCGGGTAAAGGAAGACAAGCAAGGTTTGTTACTTCAAAACCTTTTGAAGAAAAAGAACCTTCAACTATTTTAATAGCGCTTGCTCCGATATCAATTCCAAGCAAACGCGAACCAAAAAACATGAGTGTCCCTAAGCCTCCCCTTAAATCAGTGTAGAGCCGCTTTGAGAAATATCCTAGAACTCTATGAATGATTTCTAGGGGTTAGAGCTCAAGTTTTGTTGAATTTTTGACGAAGTACGTTTATGAGCAAATTTTTATTACAAGTAGTTGGTATTTTGACGATAAACATTTCTTTCGGAGTGGAGCCGAAAATTGAAACCACATTAAGTGCTGGTGGTCAGGATCCGGTAAAGCAAACGCAAGAGCTTCTTAAAAATCCTACGAATCTTCAAGGTAATGCAGAAGCCTCAAAGTTATTTGAGTTAATGGGAAATAATCCAAATGCTAATCAGGAATTAAGTAATACAACAGCGTCTATTTTTGCCGATTTAGCTGCAAAGACAGGCGGCGACCCAGAAAAACTGCGTAAATTGTTGGAGGAAGCCAAAAAGAATCCTGAAGCTTTTGCGAATCAATTAAGCCCAGAGCAAAAAAAGGCTATTTCAAATCTTGCTACAAAAATTGAGGATAACAAGAGCAATAACATGCAGATTCCTCAGCCTCAAAAATAAAAACTCAACTGTAGTTTTTGTAATGTCCAGACAATGACAGCACCTAAAGCCAAAAATGGCCCAAATGGGATAGCTGTTTTTAAATTTCCCTTTTCTTTAAGGATAACAAATAAACCTGCACTTAAGCCTAATACTGAAGCAGATAAAATAAGAAGAGGCATTCCGGTGAAACCAAGCCAGGTTCCCAGCCAACCCATCATTTTGACGTCTCCAAAGCCAAGGCCCTCAACTTTTTTTAGTTTTTCATAACCATACCCAATTAAGAAAAATGTACCAAAACCAAAGACCCCTCCCCAAAGATATTCCCCCAGAGATGAATCAAACTTGAAAAACATAAAGAAGACTAAGACAAGAGCAAGAGCCCAGTTTCCTAAAGAGAATCGATCGGGGATGATCCTGAATTCAATATCTATGAAAGTCAGAACAATCAGACTCCAGAAAAAATAAAGATCAAAAAAAAAGTAAATTTGTTTTTGCAGTTCCAGATCAGGTGACCAGCTGTAAATTTTTGCAACAAAAACAAAGGCTATTCCCACCAATAGTTCAACAAGAGGGTATTGGAGAGATATTTTTTTTCGGCAGTGGCGGCATTTTCCACTCAAAATTAAGTAACTCAAAAGTGGTATGTTGTCGTACCAGGCAACTTTTTTTTTGCATCGAACGCAAAAGCTTCTTCTTTTCTTTTTTATTCCTAAGGGAAGTTCACGGGGGATTCGAAAAACACACATCCCCCCAAACGATCCAAATAAAAGACCTATTATAAAAGAAAAGAAAAGAATTGATGTTGTCATGTTTGGTCTTTCTTAGAGGTCCATTTTCTCCATTTTGTTTTTGGAGAAAACAAGGATAATAAAAATCCATGCAACTCCAACAAAAACAACGGTAAGCATTTCTTTTAAGTCAAGACTGTCGCGAAAGCCAACAAACATACGAATGTCCCACCACTCCAATGGGGGGAGAAAATTTAGGATAAAAACAAGACCTTTGTAGAGCCATTTTGTTGTTTCATCAAAGCGAGCTTCTTTCACAAGAAGTTCAAGGTAACTCTTGCTGTGAAGTAAGGTTGCAAGGGCGAGAGTAAGAAACCACGCGAGAAGAGGGCGAAGAAAAAAAGAAAAGAAGAGAGAGGCTACAAGAATCACGAGAGCTTCCACGAACATGAGAAGTTGAGCTTGCCAAAGAATGGAAGGTCCAAAATCTTGAGCATAAAAGTAGGATCCAAGAATCATAATGACTGTCCAGCACAAAACCGTAAAGAGCAGGAAGAGGCTAATTCCGAGAGCCTTGCCAAAAATCCATTCCGCACGAGAATTCTTAAGAGTAAGAATAAAGGAAAGAGTTTTGCGCTGCTGTTCTTCGTAAAATAAATGACTGCCTAAATAAGACGCAAGGAGAATGGATATAATAAAAGAAAAGCTTGTCGTTAAATCTAAATAGATTTTATCGGGCCGAACAAAAGAAGAGACAGCAAGAAACAGAGAAAAGGGAATAAAAATAAAAGCAGCACTTAGAGCAGCCCATCCCAGTTTTTGTTTCATGAGAAGTTTGAATTTAAAAAAAGCTAATTTCATCATGATACTTGATCTCTTGATTTATAAAGGTCTGGAAGAACGTCATTTTTAGGACCTATTTTGATGAGATGACCCTGATCGAGGACAATGACTCGATCCGCAAGATATTCAACATCTCTTAGGGAGTGAGTTGAGATAAGGAGAGTTCTTTCCTTGTTTCGCCAATCGTGTAAAAATTGTCGAAGCCACTCTTGAGCTTTGAAGTCGAGTCCTGTCATGGGTTCATCGAGAATTAAAAAAGAGGGATTTTTTAGCAAAAGACAAGCGAGTCCAAGTCGTTGAGTCATGCCTTTACTGAATTCGCCCACTCGTCCGTGCATGCGATGGGCGAGGCCTACCTCTTCGAGGATTTTTTTTATTTTTTCTTTTAAAGTTTTTTTTGGAAAACAAAGAGAAAGAATTTCAAAAGGAGTCATCTCAGGCCAAAAGCCAACGAGTTCGGGTAAAAAACCAATTCGCTCGCGAGCGATAGAGCTTGCGGGGCCATCTTGATCAAAGAAAACAATATTTCCTTTTTGAGGATAGATCAGACCCATTAAGCATTTAAGAAGAGTTGATTTTCCTGCTCCATTAGCTCCTACAAGAGCGACCGTTTCACCCTTAAAGAGTTCAAAGGAAATATTTTTTAAAATAGGAGTCGCAAAAGCCTTTTCAAGATTCTCAACTTTTAAGACGCTTGATTTCATGAATAATTCCTTGAGCTTAGTTTAGGGTGTCTTTTCAATAGCTTCAAAGCGCGTCTAATGCGGCGAGTTGTTTGTCTAGGATTATAGGCCAAAAAACTTCATTCAAAACAATTGAGTTACAATAATGTACATGAAAGTTATTCAAACAGCGATTGGAAAAAATCATTACTTTCATTTAGCAAGATATCTTCATCAACAGAACGCTTTGGAATGTATTTATTCAGGATATCCCTGGTTCAAATTAAAAAATGAATTGTTACCTCAAACAAAAGTAAAAACTTTTCCTTGGTTACTTACTCCTTTTATGGCCGGAAATCATTTTTCTTTATTAAGAAAGCTAAGAGACTTGAATTGGATTTATCCTCATTGGATTTATTGGCATCAGACTCTTTTGGACATGTATGTTTCTTAT
>JBILWH010000075.1:0-5946 GCA_044370015.1 Bdellovibrionota bacterium
CCCAAAGCTCCACCTAAGGCCAAAGCTCCTACATCTCCCATAAAGATTTGTGCAGGATAGGTATTAAACCATAAGAAAGCTATTCCTCCGCCCATTAGGCCAGCACAAACCACTGCCAGCTCCCCAATCCCGGGCACATGGGGAATTTGTAGGTAACGAGCAAAGACAATATTTCCTCCCAAATAACAGAGAATAAAAAAGGAAGCGCAATTCACAATACAGGGCCCGATGGCTAAGCCATCTAGGCCGTCTGTTAAATTCACTGCATTTGAGGCTCCCACAACCACCAACACACTTAAAAGCATGTAATACGGGCCCAAATTGAGTGCTAAATTTTTAAAAAAAGGAAAATAAAGAGCGCCCTGGACCCCATCTCCATCTGCCGAAACATAAGAAATGTAAGAAAAAAGTGCAGCTCCCAAATAAAGTAAACGGAACTTCCACCGACTTGCTAAACCCTCAGGGTCTTTTTTTATGATTTTGATGTAGTCATCTAAAAATCCAACCAATCCAAAAACAAAAAGAATAAGCAAGACGCTCCAAACATAAGTATTTGTTAAATCCCCCCACAGAAGAATGCCTAAAAAAGCACCCCCCAAAATCAAAACTCCTCCCATTGTGGGAGTTCCAGTTTTCTTAAGATGGCTTTGTGGTCCCTCGTTTCGAATTGCCTGACCAAATTGGCGCTTTTTCATCCACTTAATAAAAGGGGTTCCTGCAAAAATAACAAACAAGAGTGCTGTGACTGCTGCAAGTCCCGATCGAAAGCTGATATATCGAATAACATTTAAAATTTTGAATTCATTATTGAGAGCGTAAAATAAGGCGTATAGCACCTTTAAAGTCTGTTAGAGTTTTGCTTCTTTTTCAAGAATTGAGCCCGAATGTATATCCAAGGAAACAACACCCAGCAAAAGAAAGCTCCTCCAACAAGACCAATGCTTAAAACTAGCTCCATTGTTTCTCGAAAAGTCCACTCATGAAAGCTTTGCCTTTTTTTAAACAAAAAAACGGCTAACAAAACCCCTGGCGCTAAACCCAGAGAAAGCCATGGATAAGCATTTAAAATGCATAAGATCATAGACTCCCACAAAACAAAACCAAAAAAACAAGAAATTGCGAACATCAGCGCCGCAACTTGAGGGTTTGATCCCTTTTTCCACTTAGAACCCATAGAAAATAATTCGCTTAGTTTTTGAGGATAAAGTTTTTTTTCTTTTCTTTTTTTAAATTCAAAGACAAGAAAAATCGATAAAAAGAAAAAAAGTAAAATAAATCTTACAAAAAACAAAGCCACACGTTAAGACTAACCCAAATGTGTAATAAAATAACCTGATGTCAGAGCCTCTTCTTTGTCCTAAATGTGGAGCCCTCATTGGAAAACATCTAGACCGCTGCTATCAGTGCAACACATACCTTAAAGGGTCGCGTTTAGACTCTTTGTTAACTTCACTCCTTCCAGAAAAAGCCCAAAAAAACCCCGCAACATATCTACTCGTTTTTCTCAGCTCTCTTCCTTTTTTAATCGTCTTTTTAAAAATAGGCCCCTCTTCTCTAGGCTCAATTCCCACATACACAATGACTCAAATAGGAGCGACGAACTCTGCACTTATCCTAATGGACCAGTACTGGCGCTTTGTAACAGCAAACTTTGTTCACTTTAACGCTCTTCACCTTTTAATGAATATTCTAGGGCTTTTTGCTTTGGGCCCCTTGATTGAAGAAATGTTTGATTACAAAAAATGTTTTTTTATTTTTTTTATTTCGGGAACGTTAACTTTTGCTGTTTTTTTTGTTCTCACTCTGATTTTTCCTAAAATTTTAATTTCAGCCCTTGCCGGAGGAGCCTCGGCAGGAATTTTTGGACTTTTAGGAGCAGGAGTTGCTGGTGCTCAAAAAAAACAAAGGAAATCGGAGCTTCAAAAACTTCTTATGAAAAACTTTTTTCAAAACCTTATCTTGGGTTTAATTATTCTTCCTCTTGGCAGTACAGTTTTACACGTACTTGGTTTTGGGCTTGGATTTTTATCTGCTTTTTTTATTCCTGTGGGTGAAGGCTCTGTCACAAAAAACAGAAAAATATTCTCTTATGTTTTCTTCATATCTTTAGTAACAATTTTTGCCTCGTTCTTTTTACAGGCCTATGAATTAAAAAAATATCCAATTGTTATCGCAAAAGAGAGTTTCAAAACAAGGCTTTTCGAGTGTGTAGGCACAGAGGAAAATAAAACTACCGAGGTTCAAAATGCTTTGGCCCAAAAAATCAATAACTGCGAGATTATTTTAAGAATGGGCGTCAATCACCCAGAAAAAATTATTGCTCGTATTATTGAATTAGCAGAAAATACTCAAAACTCTATAAATAAAGAGAAATATGCTCTTTACTATAAAAGAATAAATTCTCTACTTAAACCAAGTCCTTAGAGCATCCGCCTTGTCAGTTTTTTCCCAGCTAAGGCCAGCGTCATCACGGCCAAAATGACCATAGTTTGTGCTGTTTTTATAAATAGGTTTTCTAAGATCTAGTTGTTTAATAATTCCTGCGGGCTTTAAGGCAAAAATCTCTCTCACTGCTTTTTCAATTTTTTGAGGATCAACTTCGCTTGTGCCTTGGCAATCCACCATGACACTCACAGGTTCAGCAACTCCGATGGCATAAGCAAATTGCACAAGTGCGCGTGAGGCTATTCCTGAAGCAACAATATTTTTAGCAACATATCGCGCCATATAAGCAGCAGAGCGATCAACTTTCGTTGGATCTTTTCCACTAAAAGCTCCACCACCGTGAGGAGCATATCCACCATAAGAATCCACAATTATTTTTCGACCCGTTAGTCCGGTGTCTCCGTGAGGGCCTCCAATGACAAACTTGCCCGTAGGATTAATGTGGTATTTAACTGCACCTTTTATAAGGTTTTGAGGCAAAAGAGGTTCAACAATTTCTTTTTGTACTCTTTGTTTAATTTCTTCTTGAGTGACGCTTTCTAAGTGTTGTGTTGAAACAACAATTGTATCAATTCGATAGGGAGCTCCATCTCTATATTCAACAGTAACTTGAGTTTTTCCATCAGGACGAAGCCAGGAAATTTCCTTAGACTTTCTTTTTACAGAAAGGGCACGAGAAATTTGATGCGCAAGAGAAATACAAAGAGGCATTAAAGTTTTTGTTTCCTTACATGCGTAACCAAACATCAAACCTTGATCGCCCGCTCCTATATCATCCCCTAAATCAACACCTCGAGCGATATCAGCACTCTGCTCATGCAGACGGTTGATGATTTCTACAGAATCAACATTAAATCCCTCTTCAGGACGATCATACCCAATAGCTCGAATGGCCCCCTTCACAAGAGAATTAATATCCACATTAGCTTTTGCATGGTTCGAAATCTCTCCAGCAACAAGCGCCAAGTTTGTCGTCACAAGTGTCTCACACGCAACTCGAGCGTGTGGGTCTTGTCCTATAAAAGCATCCAATATTGTATCGCTAATCAAATCAGCGACTTTATCTGGATGGCCTTCGGTTACAGATTCAGATGTAAATAAAAAACTTTTATTCGATACTTCCATTGTCGGTGTCCCTTTTTTCTAAGAATACATCGACTTTCTCTCTTTTTTTATGATCTGTCACTTTTTCTTTATGTTTTCTGCTCTGATGAAGAATTTTATCGGTTACCTCGTCAATAGCTGAAAATAAATTTTCCCCTCGGGCTTCCGCTCGAGCATCAAAATCGCCCGCCACAACATGAAGCTGCGCAACACTATCCGTTCTTTCCGTTAAAAAAGTAAAATGACAATTTGTCATTTCATGTAAATGCTTTGAAACTTTCGCCACTCGATCGTTAGCGTATTCCTTTACAGATTCACTTGAATGAATTCCTTTAAACACAACCATCACATTGAGATTAGATTTTCTTTCCACAGTTTCCCCCTCTTAATATTTTAAAACTCTTTATAGATAAGAAATTTTAAAATTTTGTTAAGCATTAAAAATACTTCTTCCTTTTACTCGAAGGAAGAATCGACAAAGCCTCTCTATACTTTGCGACCGTTCTACGGGCGATCTCAATTTTATCAGCCTTTAAAACCTCTACAATTTCTTGATCACTCAGAGGCCTTTTAGCGTCCTCACGAGCTACAATTTCTTTAATTTTTTGTTTAACGGAAGCACTCGCAAGGTCATCTCCACCGTCTGAGCGACGAATCCCGGAATTAAAAAAATACTTTAATTCAAATATTCCGTGTGGTGTATGAACAAATTTATTAGTCGTCACACGCGAAATAGTTGATTCATGTAAGCTCAACTCATCTGCCACATCCCTTAACACCATCGGATGTAAGTGCTCTGGTCCTTTATCGAAAAAATCTTTTTGCCTTTGAAGGATAGATTCAGTCACGCGAAAAATGGTGCGCTGTCTTTGATAAATAGACTTTAAAAGCCAGTTCGCACCCTTCAACTTATCTTTTACAAAAGCTCGAGTTTCTTCTTTAAGCATTCCTGTATCTAATTGTTCTTTGTACTCGCTTGAAACCTTTAAACGAGGAAGGCCATCCTCGTTTAAAACAACCATAAATTGTCCACCTACTTTAACCACGTAGACATCAGGTACAAAATATTGAGCCTCTCCTACATGAAAACTTCTTCCGGGTTTTGGTTCCATGTTATGAATAACTTTACAAAGTTCTTGTACCCGATGGAGAGGAAGTCCCATTTTTTTGCTAATTGAAGAATAGTTTTTAGTTTCAAGTTCGGATAAATGATTTTCTATAATCTGCTCAACTTCATCATCCTCTGAGAGCAATTCAGCTTGAATTAATAAGCATTCAAGTAATGAACGAGCCGCAACTCCTGGAGGATCAAAACGCTGAATTCGATAAAGGACAGCGTTAACTTCTTCAACGTCACACTTCAAATCTGCAGCAATTTCTTCAACAGACAAAACCAAATACCCATCTTCGTTGATGTTTCCTATAATTTCTTCTGCAATTGCACTTTGCTCTTCTGTTGACTCACTCAACCTCCATTGCCACATCAAATGGTCAAAAAGCGTTTGTGGTTTTGAAAGCACCTGTTCATAAGAAGGAATCTCATCGAGATTCATGTTTCTTGTAGAACGATAATTTTGAGATCCGATATCTATTTGCCCAAAATCAAAGTTCTCTGCACTTGATGATTGAGAAGCTTTATCTTCAAATTCATTTGAGTCTTCAAGCGATTGAGTAGCAGGGGCTTCTTGTGAAGAGGTGTCGTCTCCTGTTGATTCTTCTAAGCAAGGATTTTCTACGAGAGCGTTTCCTATCTCCTGCTGAAGCTCCAATACAGACATTTGCAAAATTTTGATTGCCTGTTGTAACTGAGGGGTCATTGCCATCCCCAGGCTTTGCTTCATCTGTTGTTTGAGTGCCATTTGTCTTTACTTCCTACCTCTTTAAATTCTTTACAGTTTAAATCCTTCTCCTAAATAAATTTCTCTTGCCTCATTACTTTCGGTAATTGTTTGGGGAGATCCACTTAAAAATACGTGTCCTTGATTCATTAAATAGGAATAATCGCAAACTCCCAATGTTTCCCGTACGTTATGGTCAGTAATTAAAATACCGATGTTTTTTTGACGGAGATCATGAATAAAGCCTTGTATCTCTAAAACCGCCTTTGGATCAATCCCAGCAAAAGGTTCGTCTAACAATATGAAATCTGGGTTAATAGCCATACATCGAGCTATCTCACATCTTCTACGCTCACCGCCAGACAAAGCCGCAGCGCTTGAATAAGCCACTTTTTCTAAGCCAAAGCTTGCGATGATCTCTTCAGCTTGATTGTGCATATCCTTACCTTTCAAGTTCTGTGCCTCCAAAGCCATTAATATGTTTTCATAAACACTTAATTTTCTAAAAAGGCTTGGTTCCTGAGGTAAATAGCCAATACCAAGCTTTGCCCTTTCAAAA